>NZ_JBHVXZ010000090.1:0-41344 GCF_042881395.1 Amycolatopsis sp. NPDC058278
GCCGACCCGATGTGGATAGGTCCACTTCGCGGCTACCAGTCGACGGTGCCAGCGCAGGAGCGTGCCAGGGGTAACCAGCGGTGTGTCCGCAGTCCCTTGGGCAGCAGCCGGACCAGCCCGGCGAACACAGCCCGGTCGGCCCAGTCCAGGCGAGGTTTCGGGTTGCTTCTGCGCAGCACGGCGACCTCGTGGCGTAGCACCAGCAACTCGACGTCCTTGGACGCCGACGAGCGGCCGAACAACACCAGCAGGCCCACTAGCCGGAGGAAGATCAGATAGAGCAGACGCAGCGCCATGGCTGGCGATCTTGCCCTGCCCGTCTAATACGCTTGTCGCCGCAGGTCAGCTGCGCGGACTGGCTTCTGGAACCCCACAGGTCCATCGCCGACCATATGTGCACCGAATTGGTCACCGACGCCCTTGGCGTGGCCATCCTGCGTCGCCAGCCAGAAAATGACACCACCATTCTACATTACGACCACGGCTCGCAATATACCTCGTGGGCATTCGGGCAACTCCTCCGCAATGCCGGACTGCTCGCGTCCATGGGCACAGTCGGCGACTGTTACGACAATGCCATGATGGAATCGTTCTGGGGAACCCTCCATCTTGAACTTCTCGACTCGAGAACCTGGAAAACCCGAGACGAACTTGCCAATGAAATATTCGAATGGATAGAGCGCTGTTACAACCCGAAACGGAGACGCTCAAAGATCGGGATGCGCAGCCCCCACGTTTGAGGCCCTCGACCAGCGCCACCAGACCCGGCACCCTGACCCCACACCCGCCGTGTCCGGCGAACGGGGAAAGCTCATCGGCGCTCTGCGGCTGCCGCCGCCGCTCCTGAACCGAATGAACGCCGAAATCGAAGCTGTCGACACCGAACTTGGTATGCCGCGCTCTGCAAGCAGTCCGCGGCTGGCCGCCTCGTCTCCCTGCTCAAGTCGGCCGGTGTCCTGGCCACGAGCGGGAGTGGGCTGGTGACCTCACTGATCGCGCTGGCCAACTCTTTCGGTGGGCTCGGCGAGCCGATCGGTCGACTGCTCGTTCCTGACGGAGCGCCGACCGGACAGCTGTGTTCACCCTGGAGCGCAGTACGAGCTCTGACTCGTCAATGTTGCACCTGGTGCTGACGAGGCTGCGTGATGTGACCGGCAGCCACCGCGGCAGTTGCCCGCCGGGCTGTGGGATTTCCGGCGACGTTGCGCAGGTGAGGTTCCTCATCCGCGACCGCGATGCCAAGTACCCCGCGTTGATCGATGAGATCCTCCGCGACTCCAAGATCACCACTGTGCGCACCGGTGTCCGGATGCCACGGATGAACGCGATCATGGAACGCCGGGTGAAGACGCTGCGGGCCGAATTGCTGGACCGCACGTTGATCTGGAACGAGACTCACCTCCGGCATGCGCTTGGTGAGTACGAGCGGCACTACAACCAGCATCGAACCCACCGGTCGCTGGCCGCCGCGGCGCCCCCTGCGAGCCCGGCCCCCGGCCCTTGAACCCGAGGGGATCGAACGCCTCGTGATACGCGGCAGGACCGACTCGGCGGAGTCCTCCATGAGTACAGACATGCCGTTTGACCTGCGCGGACGTGATTTTTCGGCACGCACACGGTTGCCACGCAGCGAAATCGGTGCCCGCCCGCGTCACCAGATCCCGATCGGGGATTCGCCGCGGCGGTAGTGCCCGGGTTGGGGCTGGGCCGCCCGCGCCATGCGTGCCTTCAAGCCGTCGGACAGCTTGCCCGCTTCGAGCATCTCCATGAACAGGGCCGCCGCGTTGCCGAGGTCGAAGAAGTCGCGTTGCCAGGACCACTGCCACTCACCGGCGTAGCGGAACCAGCTTCCGCCGATGCCGGCGACCTCGTACCGGGAGCCGTCGGGGCGCCGCGCGTCGGCCGTCTGCTTCCAGAAACCGACGACCTCGCCGGCCCGGTCGTCGACGAGCACCTTCTGGTACGGGTACGTCCAGCCGTCCAAGCCGGACATCTCGGTGCCCAGGGCGTGGTCGCGGATTTCCTCCCGGCCAACGGCGATGAACACCTCTTCGGGGCCGTGGTGCCAGCCGTAGGTCGCGTCCACTGTGTACATCGCGGCGAGCGGTCGCCAGTCGCCGGTCTTCTCGCAGCGTTCGTTGGATTCGAGCCAGCGGCGGACCATTTCGTCCAGCTCTTCACGCGGGAAAGCGGTCACGACGGCTCCTCCAGGATCAGCGCTTGGGTCGGGCAGCTCCGCACGGCGTTCTCGACCTTGACGCGCAGTGCGGCCGGCGGCGACTCGTCGAGGATGATCACCGTGCCCCGCTTGGGCACCTCGAACACCTCGGGTGCCTCCAGCTGGCACATGGCGTGTCCCTGACACAGGTCGAGCTCGGCTTTGATCCTCATGACGTGCGCCTGCGGTAGCGGACCCGGCAGGGCTGGGCGAGCTGGACGACCATCTTGGAGTGGTCGTTGCGGTAGGTGTCCGGCGGCTGCGCCGGTTCGAAGGCGAAGTCGCGCAACAGCACCGAGAAGATGGCTTTGAGCTGCATCATGGCGAACGCCGCGCCGACGCAGCGGTGCCGGCCCGCGCCGAAGGGGATCCACGTCCACCGGTTGAGCAGGTCCTCCTGACGCGGCTCGGCGTAGCGTGCCGGGCGGAAGGCGTCGGGGTCGGGGAAGTCCTCCGGGATGCGGTTGGAGATCGCGGGCGTCGCGCCGACGTAATCGCCCGGCCGGATCGAGTGGCCGCATACCGTGAAACCGGTGCTCGCCAGGCGCAGCAGGAGGATCAGCGGCGGATGCAGGCGCAGGGCCTCCTTGATCGCCGCCTCCAGCCGGGGGATTTCCCGCAGGGCCTGGAAATCGACCGGTGATCCGCCGTCGTGGAGCCGGTCCAGCTCGGCGAGCACGCCGGCCAGCGCGTCCGGGTGACGCAGCAGCTCGATGAGTGTCCAGGCGGCGGTGCCGGAGCTGGTGTGGTGCCCGGCGAACATCATCGAAATGAACATCCCGGTGATTTCGTCGGCGGAGAACCGCAGGTTTCCCTCGTCGTCCCGGACCGACATCAGCACATCGAGCAGGTCGCGCTCGTCGCGGGTGGGCGGCGGGCCTTCGGCTCGTCCGGTCATGATGCTTTGCACCAGGTCGACCAGCCCCGCGCGGGCCTTGTCGCGGCGCCGGAAACTCTCGATGGGGGCGTACGGGTCGACGTACGCGAGCGCGTCCGTGCCGCGTTCCAGCTCGTGGTAGAGCCGGGCGAACCGGCCGTCGAGCTGGTTGCGGAACTTCGTGCCGATCAGGCAGGCGGAGGAGGTGTAGATGGTCAGCTCGGCGAAGAACTCGAGCAGGTCGATCTCGCCCGCCTCGCCCCAATCGGCGACCATGCGGTCGATTTCGCGCGAGATGGTCGCGGCGTGGAGCTTCATGTGCTCGCCGCGCAACGCCTGGTTGTGCAGCATCTCCCGGCGCCGCTCGGGGGAGACGTCGAACACCACGCCGTCGCCGAAGATCGGCTTCATGAACGGGTAGGCCTCGCCCTGGTTCAGCTCGTCGTCGCCGGCGCGGAAGAAGAACTCGTTGGCTTCGGCGCCGGACAGCAGCACCACCCGACGGCCGGCCAGATCGAACGCCCCGACGTCGCCGCACTCCTCGCGGACCCGCCGCATGAGCCCGATGGGGTCGGCTCGCAGTTCCTCGAGGTGCCCATGTTCGGCGTCGCCGCCGGACACCAGCCTTGGGTCGAGCGCCATCACGGCTCCCGCAGCGGTGCCTCGGGCTGTGCTTCGACCAGGGTCAGATGGACGCCGCGGGGTGCGGACACGACCGTCGTCACCGCGGCGGCGATGTCCGAGGCGCGCAGGAAGTACGCGTGGCGCGCGAAACCCCACTGCTTCCACTCTTCGAGCATGGTGAGGGTCGCCTGCTGGTCCCAGCCTTCGGCCAGGCTGGACACGGTCGGGCCGGGGCGGACGATCGAGGCTCGCACACCGGTGCCTTCGAGTTCCATGCGCATCGCGTGGGCCATCGCCTCCAGCCCGGCCTTGGCCGGGACGTAGGCGCCCATGCCAGGACGCGGCGCGGGAACGACGTCCGAGCCGATGAACACGACGTCGCCGCGGCGGCGGGCGACCATGTCCGGCACGACGGCCGACACCAGCCGGTGCGCTCCGATCAGGTTGACGCCGACCTGTTCGGCGAAGGTTTCGCTGTCCTGCTCGTGGATCGGCGAGGGCTCGAGGCCGCCGGCCGCGGACACGAGGATCTCGATCGGCCCGATCGCCTCGGTCGCCGCGGCCGCGAACTTGCGGACCGATTCGCCGTCGCCGACGTCCAGTTCCAGCGCGACGGCCGCGCCGCCCGCGGCGCGGATCTGTTCGGCGATCTCCTCGGACTTCTCGACCCGGCGGGCGCCCAGCGCGACCGGGTGTCCTGCCTCGGCGAGCGCGACGGCCGTGGCGGCGCCGATGCCGGAGGACGCGCCGGTGACGATCGACGGCCGCTTCTCCGGATTAAGGGCGAATCGTGGCATGACGCCGGCCCGTTCCTGTGCTAGACATGTGTCCAGACGGTAGTACGGGCAGGAGGGCATGACAAGTGCCGAGCAGGTTCGTGACGCTGCGCCGGGGAGAACTCGCCGCCCTTCTGCCCGAGCTCCTGCTGGCGGGTCAGCTGATCGACCGGTCGGCGATGGCCTGGTGCATCGGTGCGTTCGGCCGCGAGGGGATGACGCGGATCGCGATCGAGGAGTGGATGGCCGCGAGCCCGGTCTACACCCGCCGGATGCAGCGTGCCCTGCGGTACGAGGGCACCGACGTCGTCACGATCTTCAAGGGGCTGCAGCTCGACATCGGCGCGCCGCCGCAGTTCATGGACTTCCGCTTCACCGTGCACGACCGGTGGCACGGCGAGTTCCGGCTCGACCACTGCGGTGCGCTGATGGACGTCGAGCCGCTCGGGGATGACTACGTGAGGGCGATGTGCCACGACATCGAGGACCCGACGTTCGACGCGACGGCGGTCGCGACCAACGCGAAAGCGCGCGTCCGGCCGATCCACCGGCCGCCCCGGCGGCCCGCCGATCGGCACCCGTGCTGCGCGTGGACCGTCGTCATCGACGACGCGCACCCGGCGGTCACCGAATCGGCAGGGTGCCGGCGGCTCCGGAAGACCCGGGCGGCCGCGCTCGAGTTGGATCCGATCGACCCGGGCGACGACGGCGCGGCGGACTACGCGGGCCCGTTGCGCAGCGACATCGACTTCGCCGCGTTCTCGAAGTCGGCGCTCGTGCGGCTGGCCGACGAGGTCTGCCTGCAGATGCACCTGCTCAACCTCGGTTTCGTCCACGCCGTCCACGACCGCGCCGACCCCGAGCAGGCGCACGCGATCTGCCGCAGGCAGCTGATCGGCATCGCCGGGCTCTCGGCCGGGCGCCTGCACCGGTCACTCGGGCTGCCCGGCGGGGTCGAGGGTGCACTGCGGCTGCTCGAACTGCACCCGCTGCTCAATCCGGCGGTCTACGTGCGGGCGACGGTCGGGGACACCGTGACCGTGGCGGCTTCGCCCGCGCACGACGACGGCGCGTGGATTTCGCTGTGCGGACCGCACGAGACCGGGCCGTTGCGGGCGATCGTGCGTGCGGTGGATCCTCACCTGGATGTCGAGGTCGAAGGCACCGCGGTCGAGTGGACCGCGCGGCTGGTGTGGCGCGACGAGCCGGCGAAGGAGTTCGACGAGGTCGCTGTGACGAGGATCAGCACCGGGGCGTCGTTCGAGTTCCGGCCACGCCGGTCGATCCCGATCACCCCCGTGCGACCGTCAGGACACACGGGCAGCTAGCCGCTACGGCGTTTCGGGTCTTTCGTGCGGGGGCGGGTGTCGGCGAGCAGGAGTTCCGTCATCTTGCCGAGGCGGCGGGGGAGGTCCTCGAACGTCATGTAGCCCGTGCCCGCCAGCACCAGCGCTCCGACGAACGCCATCGACAGCGTCTCGCGGGCCGCTGCGGACATCGGGCCGACCGCGTCGCCGACGCGGCGCAGCAGCTCGCTGCCGATCTGGTCGCGCAGCCGGCGGACCTCCGGATCGTCGGTGAGCAGGGCCGTGGTGCACGCGCGGCTGAGTGCGGGCTCCTTGGTGAACAGCTCGGTGATACCCCGCACTGCCTCGGCGAGCGAAGCCGAGGGGGACCGGCGCGGCCGGTCCGGGGGCACCGGGAGGTCCTGGACCTGCTGCCAGAGGATCGCGCAGACCAGGTGCTCCTTGGACGAGAAGTACGTGTAGGCCGTCGCCGGGGAGACGTCGGCGCGCTTGGCCACCGACCGGACCGTGACGTCGCCGTACGGGACGGCGCGGACTTCCTCCAGCGAGGCCGCGATCAACCGCTGGACCGTGTCGGCCCGGCGCCCGTCGACGATGCGGCGTACCGGCTCCATCACGCTGTCCTGCTCTCGATCATCCCGCCATGATAACCGTCCGGACAGGCGTCAAGCGGCACCCTCGGGTGCGACACCCAGGCCGGCGGCGAGCCGGTCCAGCGCCAGCCGTGCGAGCGGTGTGTCCACGTCGAGCTCGGCTCCGAGTTCGATCGCCAAGGCGAGGTCCTTGTGGCCCAGGTCCCGCACGTGCGAAAAGATCGGGTACCAGCCTTCGTCCGGGGTGATCCGGGCGGTGGTGCCACGCACCATGATCGCGCCCGGGCCGCCGGTGACGGCGTCGGAGTGCCGCACCACCTTGCCCAGCTCCACCAGGTCGAGCCCGGCCGCCTCGGCCAGGCGCTGGGCCTCCGCCGCCGCGGCGAAAGACACGAAGTGCAGCAGGTTGCGCGCCAGCTTCGCGCGGGTCCCGGCGCCGGGTGGGCCCGCGTGCATGGTGTGGCCCGCCCAGTGCGCGAACACGTCGCGGCAGCGCTCGAACGCCTTCTCGCCGGCGCCGACCATGACCGCGAGGTCGCCCTTCGCCGCGCCGGGCGCACCGCCGGAGACCGGCGCGTCCACGATTTCGATGCCGCGCGGCCGGTACGTTTCGGCGAGCCGGGTGGCGGTGGCGGCGGCAATCGTGGAATGGATGGCGACGACGGTGCCGGGCGTGGCGGTCTCCAGGATGCCTGCCGGTCCCGAAAGGACCTCCTCGACCTGGGCGTCGTCGCGGACCATCAGCGAAATCACCCCGGCGGACGCGGCCACCTCGCGGGGACTGTCCGCCGTCCGGGCGCCGGCCTCACGGAACGGCTCGAGTGCTTCCGGCCGTACGTCGTGGACGATCAAGCCCCCTGGCCAGTCCAGCAGCCGCCGTGCCATCGGCGCGCCCATCCGGCCGAGGCCGACGAATCCCACGGGCTTCATCGCGGCAGCTCCCTCACCTCTGATGGACAGCTGTCCGGACTCTAGTTCACCCGGTGCGGGCGGTCAACGACCGTGGTTGCTCCGGCTGCACCGAAAGAGTAGTGTCTGGACACGTGTCCAGTGACTTCGACCCGTACGACTACGGCTTCCACGAGGACCCGTACCCCACCTACGCTTGGCTGCGCGAGCATGCGCCGCTCTACCGCAACGAGAAGCTGGATTTCTGGGCGCTGTCCCGGTATTCCGACGTCGTCGCGGGATTTCGGGACAGCGTGAGGCTGTCCAGTGCGAACGGGGTGTCACTGGATCCCCTGGCGTACGGGCCGCACGCGCACCGCGTGATGTCCTTCCTGGCCATGGACGAGCCGCGGCACCTGCGAATGCGTTCCCTGGTGTCGCGGGGTTTCACACCACGCCGGGTGCAGCAGCTGGAAGGGCGGGTCGAGGAGCTGACGCGGCAGCACCTCGACGCGGTACTGGACAAGGGGGAGTTCGACTTCGTCGGCGAGTACGCGGGCAAGTTGCCGATGGACGTGATCTCCGAGCTGCTCGGGGTGCCCGCGGCTGACCGGGACCGGCTGCGCGCACTGGCCGACACCGTGATGCACCGCGCGGAAGGCGTGCTGGACGTACCCCCTTCGGCCGTCGAGGCGTCCCTGGAACTGGCGAAGTACTACGCGGAGATGGTCGCCTTGCGGCGGGAGCGGCCCGAGGATGACCTGGTTTCGGCGTTGCTGGACGCGGAGATCGACGGGGAGCGGCTCACGGCCGAGGACGTCATCGGCTTCCTGTTCCTGATGGTCGTCGCGGGTAACGAGACCACCACCAAGCTGCTCGGGAACGCGCTGTACTGGGCGTGGCGCAACCCCGGCGAGCTCCGCCGGGTGCTCGACGACCCGTCCTTGGTCCCGTCGTGGATCGAAGAGACCCTCCGGTACGACACGTCGAGCCAGATCATCGTCCGCACCGCGGCCACCGACCTGGACTACCACGGGGGAACGGTCCCCGCCGGCGCCCGCGTGCTGCTGCTGATCGGCTCGGCCAACCGGGACGAGGACGCTTTCCCCGACGGGGATTCCTTCCGCATCGGCCGCGAACCGGAGAACCGGGTCGCCAGTTTCGGCGCGGGCGCCCACTTCTGTCTCGGAGCCTCGCTCGCGCGGCTGGAGGCGCGGGTCGCGCTCACGGAGATCGTCACCCGGATCTCGGGCTGCGAAGTCGACGAGGCCGCTGCCGAGCGCGTGCACTCAACGAACGTCCGGGGCTTCGCCATGCTGCCCGTCCGGCTGACCCTCCGCTGAGCCGGCCGCCTTTTCGTGCTTCGCGACGACCTTGTCGACCGTCGTGGACAGCCTGGTGCCCAGAGGCCAGCCGACGTAGTGGGTGAGGAACACCGCCGCTTCGCGCAGCTGCGCCGCGTCGAGTTCCTCGTTCTGCAGAGCCGCCTTCACCTGGATCGCGGCGATGTCCTCGAGACCGAGCGCGGCGATCACCCCCAGCAGGAGCAGCCGCCGGTCCCGGAGGGAGAGCCCCGGCCGCGTCCAGATCTCGGCGAAGAGGTGGTCCACGGTCACTGCGAAGAACTCGCCGGGCATGTCCGGCATTTCCCAGCCGTAGACCTCGCGCATCATCTCGAGGCCGCGCTTGCGCTTGTCGTTCATCGCATGACCTGCCCGCCGTCGACGTTGAAGATCTGGCCCGTGATCCACCCGGCTTCCCCGGACAGCAGGAACAGGCACATGCCGACGAGGTCGTCCGGGGTGCCCATGCGCTTGATCGGCAGTCGCTCCACCATCTGCGCGACGATCGCGGCGGGGGTGACGGTGCGCGTGGCCTCGGTGTCGGTCGGGCCGGGTGCGATGGCGTTGACGCGGATCCCGGAGCCGCCGAGTTCGGTCGCGAGCTGCTGGGTGAGGCTGTTGACCCCGGCCTTGGCCACGCCGTAGAACGACGAGTAGGTCCAGGCCGCGGTGGAGGACTGGTTGACGATCGCGCCGCCGCCGCGCTTGCGCATGTGCGGCACGACGGCGCGGGTGCACAGCAGCGCGCCGTCGAAGTTCACCGCCATGAACTTCCGGTAGTAGTCCCAGTCGACGGCCAGGAGGAGGTTGAGCTTCATCCCGCCGTAGATGGCGGCGTTGTTGACCAGGAAGTCGATGCCCCCGAACCGGTCCACTGTGGAATCGGCCATCGCCTGCACCGAATCCGGTTCCGAGACGTCGACCTTGACGCACACCGCCGTGCCGCCGATCTGCGCGGCCACCTGCTCGCCGAGGCCGGCGTTCAGGTCCGCCACGACCACGTTCGCGCCTTCACCGGCGAGCGCGCGGGCGTAGGCCTCGCCGATGCCCTGCGCGGCACCGGTGACGATGGCGGTCTTTCCGTCGAAACGTCCCATGGGTTCTCCTCTACGCGGGCTCGGCGACGACCTTGGTTTCCAGGTATTCCTCGAAACCGGCCACGCCCATTTCGCGGCCGATCCCGGACTGCTTGTAGCCGCCGAAGGGCACGTCGGCGGAGTACCAGACCGCGCCGTTGACGCTGAGCGTGCCGGTCCGGATGCGGGCGGCCACGGCCCTTGCCCGGTCCGGGTCGGCCCCGTGGACGGCGCCGGAGAGGCCGTAGGGCGAGTCGTTGGCGATCCGGACCGCGTCGTTGTCGCCATCGTGCGGCAGGACGACCAGCACCGGGCCGAAGATCTCTTCCCGCGCCACCCGTGCCTCGTTCGTCAGGCCCGCGATGAGGGTCGGTTCGACGTAGAAACCCTTCGTTTGCGGGCGGCCGCCACCGCAGACGATCTTGCCGCCCTCGTCCGCCGCGGTCGCGAGATAGGCCTCCACTCGGTCGCGCTGGCGGGCCGAGATCAGCGGCCCGCAGATCGTCCGGCGGTCGGCCGGATCGCCGCAGCGGATCCGGCTCATCGCCGCGGCGGCGGCCTCCACCGCTTCGTCGTACCGGGCGCGCGGCACCAGCAGGCGGCTGGTGAGCGCGCAGCCCTGGCCGGCGTGTGTGCACACCATGAACGCGGCCATCCCGCACGCGGCCGCGAGATCGGCGTCGTCGAGCACGACACAGGCGGACTTCCCGCCCAGTTCCAGGAAAACCTTCTTCAACGTCCCGGCGGCCGCGGCCATCACCGACCGCCCGGTCGCGGTCGAGCCGGTGAACGAGACGAGGTCGATCCGGGCGTCTTCGACGAGCCGGGCGCCGATGCCGTGGTCAGCGGAGGTGACGACATTGACCACGCCGGGCGGGATGTCGGTCTCTTCGGCGATGAGCGCGCCGACGGCGGCGGCGCACCAGGGAGTGTCGGGCGCGGGCTTGAGCACCACGGTGTTGCCCGCGGCGAGCGCCGGGCCGAGCTTGGCGAACGTGATCTGGTGCGGGAAGTTCCACGGCGTGATCGCGGCGACGACACCGGCGGGCTCGGCGAAGAGCGTCCGCCGGCTTTGGATCCCCATGGGCGCGGCGACGCCCAGGTCGCGGCGCCAGGCGTACCCGTCGGCCAGGTCGGCGAACCACGTGAGGTGCTCGATCGGGATGTCGAGCTGCGGGCCGTGGGTGAGGGCGACCGGGACGCCCGCCTCGGCCACGGTCAGCTCGCGCAGCTCGTCCCTGTGCGCACGCAGGGCTTCGCCGAGCTGACGCAGGCACCGCGTCCGCCGGGCCGTGTCCCGGGCCCAGCCCGTCTCGTCGAACGCTCGCCGCGCGGCCCCGATCGCTTCGTCGAGATCGGTGCCGTCGGCGTTCGCCGCGCTCCCGAGCACCTCCTCGGTCGCCGGGTTCACGGTGGCGAACTCCCCATCCCGACCGGAACGGAGCGCGCCGTCGATGAGCAATTTCGCGGGCTCGTCCCGCCAGCGGGCAACCAGACTGGACATGTGTCCAGACGATAGTTTGCTGTACGGTCCAGCGCAAGGAGCGCGGAAGGAGTGATCGATGGCCATCACGCTGACCTACGAAGCCGGGGGCGTACTGGTCGCCGGTGGCACCGGCCGCACGGCGAGCTCGCGGCACTCCGCAGGAATGGTGACGGCCGCGTAGCTCGCGGTCTTTCGGCGTCGCAGCCACCACGCGCGAGCCGCGCCGCCCGCGAACACCACTGCGTAGGCGATGCGCAACGCTGCAGGCACCTCCGAGTCGGCCGGGACGCCGAGGAGGGAGTCCAGGCCCGCGGCGGCGGCGCCCGCCAGTCCGAAGAGGACCAGGGCGGAGACGGCTGCCGAGGTGGTGAGCCACCAACGGTCGCGGGCCCGCGCGAACAGCACCGTGGTGGCGAGTGCGGTGAGGGCGAGCAGGATGAGGATGCCGACGGAGGCCGCGCTTCCGCCGATGTAGAACAACGTCCGGGCCGGGTCGGCTCCGGACACCGAGACGACGACGATGGCGGCCAGCGCCAGCGCCGTCTGGGACACCGAGGCGAGGATCGGAGTGCCGTAGCTGCGGCTGGGCCGGCCGAACGCCGCGGGAGCGGCGTGGTGGCGGCCGAGGAAGTAGGCGTAGCGCGCGGTGGCGCCGTGGAAGGCGATGGCGCCGGCGACGAGGCTGGTTGCGGTGAGGACACTGAGGACGATCGCCGCGGTGTTACCGATGTTGGCCCGCGTCGTGGTGGCGAGCACGGCGCCCGGATCCGCTTGGGCCGTCGCGAGGAGTCCGCCGGGGCCGAGGGCGACGGTGAGGCCGGCGGAGCAGAAGAAGTACAACAGGGTCAGCGTCGTGATGACGGCGATGGTGGCGCGGGCGATGCTGCGGTGGCCGTGGCGTGCCTCGCGGGTGTACAGGATGGTCAGCTCGGTCCCGATGTAGCCGAGAACGCCCAGGGTGAGCTGGGCGACGGCGACCGGGAAGCCATCGGAGAACAGCTGCGGATCGAGCGCGGCCGGCTGGGGTCCGCCCGGCACCGGCCGGAGCCAGTTGCCGGCGGTCACGACGGCGATCATCAGGAGCTCGCCGACGACGAGGACGACCAACACGCGCGTGCTGGTCGCGATGTGGGCCAGCCCGAGCCCGCCGACGAGCAGCACGACCGGGACGGCGACGAGCTGCCACGGGACGTGGACGGCGAAGAGCCTGCTCAGCAGCGGGGTGACGGTGCCGCCGATCATGCCGTAGAGCCCGATGGGCAGGATCGCGTAGGAGAGGGTCGCGACCCAGCCGGCCCCGACGCCGGCGGGCCCGCCCAGGCCGCGGCCGATGATGCCGGCGAACCCACCGGCGTCCGCCGGGGAGAGGCGCCGCGCCGCCGAGAGGTGGCTCACCGAGAACACCGCGAACACGACGCCGATCAGCACGGTGACGACGGGGAAGCTGTTCTTCCCGGTGGCGGCGATGCCGCCGGGGATGACCCCGGCGACCACGGCGAGCGGGGTGACCGCGGCGATGACCCGAGCGGTGACGGCGCCGTCGGAGAGCTTCGAGGCGGCCAGCGCGGAGCTCAGCCGGGACACCGGGACGCGCGAAGTTGTGGGCATGGCTGCTCCGGGCACAGTCAGAAGTGGAGGGAAAGCCGCGTGAGGGACTCGTCGAGCGCGGCGAACAGCGTCGTCATGGTGGCCGGAAGCGGCGCGGCGGCGAGTCGCTCGACGGCGGGGGCCGGCAGGTCGAGGTCCCGGTCCGGCAGGAGCGCGGCGAGTGCCCGCCACAGGATGACTGCGGCCGGCGGCAGCGCCGGGCCGGTGGCCGCCGAGCCGAGGAAGTGGCGGGCCCAGGTGGTCGGCTGCAGCCCGGTCAGGGCGAACGCCGGCGTCCGCCGCGGCCAGCGGGCCGGCTCGCACCGGGCGGCGCCGGCTTCGACCAGGCGCCGCCAGACGAGCGTGGTCGCGCGGTGCTCGAGGGCCAGGTAGTCAAGCCATTTGCCGGTCGGGTGAGGGATCGGCTCGCGCTGCAGGTCCGCCAGGATCGCATCCATCGCGAGATCGGGGCCGGGGACGGCACCGCGGTGGTGGACGAGCCCGTCGCCGACGATCCGGATCCGGTCTGTCGCCACGAGTTCGGCCAGGAGCGCGCAGCCCAGGACCAGTGCGAGCCGGCCCGGGTCGTGGACCGAGGACCGGAACATGTCCCGTGTGTAGGTCGCCGTCAGGACGAGGTCGGCGATGTTCCGGGAACTGGTGTACTGAGTCAGCGGACGTCGCGGATCGGCCGTCACCGCGGCGATCTTCCGGTTTCCCCGGGAGCGAGCACGATGTCGAACCGCACGCGCGACCAGGTGCTCTCGACCTGCC
Source organism: Amycolatopsis sp. NPDC058278 (assembly GCF_042881395.1). NCBI lineage: Bacteria > Bacillati > Actinomycetota > Actinomycetes > Pseudonocardiales > Pseudonocardiaceae > Amycolatopsis > Amycolatopsis sp. NPDC058278. Next base: position 13,550 of record NZ_JBHVXZ010000090.1, read on the forward strand.
TCCCGTCGGGCGTGGGAGTCCTGGGCTCCTGCTTCTCGAAGTCGCGGATCAGGGACGGCCGGACGCCGAAAACACTGTCGTGATCGAGGAGTTCGTCGCCGCGGACGAAGATGTGCGTGACCAGGGTGCGGTGGCCAGGGTGACTGACCATGAAATGCAAGTGGGACGCGCGCATCGGGGACCGGCCCGCCGCTTCGAGCAACCGGCCGACCGGGCCGTCGTGCGGGATCGGGTAGGGAGTCGGCGTGACGGCCCAGAAGCGGTAGCGGCCGTGCTCGTCGGTGTACAGGTGCGCGCGGCCGGCGGTCCTCCCGTCGTCGTACTGCACGTCGTACCGTCCGTCGGCGTCGGCCTCCCACACTTCGATCCGGGCGCCGGCCAGCGGCGTTCCGTCGGTGCCGGTGACGGTGCCTTCGACCCAGCACGGCTCGCCGGCGGCCGGGCCGGCGATGTCGCCGCCGAGGGGAATCCGCGGTGCGCCGTCCACGAAGAACGGGCCGAACACGGTGGCTTCGGTGGCTTCCCCGCGGGCCGGGTTGGCGACGGTGATCGTCTGCATGGACGCGCCGAGCACGTCGGAAAGCAGGATGAATTCCTGGCGTTCGTCGTCGGTGATTCGGCCGCAGCCGGTGAGGAATTCGATGGCCGCGGCCCATTCTTCTTCGGTGAGCCGGACCTCGCGGATGAACGCGTGCAGGTGCCGGACGAGCCCGGTCAGCAGTTCCCGCAACCGGGGATCGGGGCAGGTGCCAAACGAGCGCACCACGCGGTCGAGCAGTTCCTCTTCGCGGGCGTGCTGGGCGGTGCGGGTGGCCGGCACTGGTCCTCCTTGACCTCGTCACACTGGCGGTAGCGACGGTAGAAGGGGAGCCGGTGCGAGGAAATCGGTACTGTCACCCGTGCGCGTACGGGATTTCTTCAGTCCCGGCCCAGGCGGCCCGCAGCAGCGTGGTGAGGGTGCCGGCATCGAGTGGGGCGGGATTCCCCGGCGGGACAACGGAAAGCACCGCCTCGGCGGCGCGGCCGATGCCGGCTTCGGGCATGCCGTAGTCCCGCAGGGCGATCGGGGCCGCGAGTTCCGCGCGCAGCTTCGCGAGCCCGGCGATCGCCGATGGCGCGTTCAATGCGGCGGAGATGCGGTGCTCCGCGTCGGGGGCGGCGGGCGCGTTCAGCGCGAGGACGTGGGGGAGGACCACCGCGTGCGTCTCCGCGTGGGGTAGGCCGAACATGCCGCCGAGGACGTGGCAGATCTTGTGGTGCAGCCCGGAGCCCGCCGAGGCGAAGGCCACCGCGGACAGGTAGGCCCCGTAAAGGGCTTGTTCGCGGCCGGGCAGTCCGGCGGGATCGCCGGCCACGCGCCGGAGTCCCGCGCCGAGCGCGCGGATTCCTTCGCCGGCCAGTGCCGCGTTGACCGGATTCGCCCGGGGAGCCCACAGCGCGTCGACGCAGTGCGCCAGCGCGTTCAGCCCCGAAGTCATGGACAGGCCCACTGGCAGGGTGAGCGTCAGTGACGCGTCGTAGACCACCGTCCGGGGCAGCACGCGGGCGTCCGTCCCGGTGGTCTTGCGGTTCGCGTCGGTCAGGCCCCAGACGTCGGTCGCCTCGGAACCGGCGTAGGTGGTGGGGACCGCGATGATCGGCAGGCCGGTGGTGAGGGCGACGGCCTTCGCGAGCCCGGTGGTCGAGCCGCCGCCCACGGAGACGAGGGCGTCGACGTCGTGGCCGGCCGCCGTTTCGCGAGCCCGGTTGGCGACCGGCGCCGGGACGTGCTGGGCGACCTCGTGGTGCCACACCGCGACCGGCAGGGCTCCGGCGACGCGTCGCGCGAGGTCCTTTTCGGACTCGGCCGCGATCACCATGATCCGCGCATACCCGCGTTCGGTGGTTTCCGCGGCCAGCTGGGCCGCCGCTTCGCCGGAGGCGAACCGGATTCGTTGCGGCAGTGTGTCGTGGACGAAACGCATGGGTTGCTCCCGGCTCCTCGTGGTGACCGGGAAGCTACGCGGCAAACTATCCACTTGACAAGTTTGCCGGGAGCCTTCAGTCTCGTGAACACCGCTCGCCAGGCAGGCGCCGCGAAACCCTCGCCGGCGCAGTGCGCCTCAGCCGGACGCCTCCTCGAGGCGCATCCCGCTTCGCCACCACGAAGGCAAACCATGAACCATCGCAACGACGTGATCGTCATCGGCGCCGGCTTCGCCGGGCTGACCGCAGCCAGGGAACTGAGCCGGCAAGGCCGGTCCGTGCTGGTCCTGGAAGCGCGGGACCGGATCGGCGGCCGAACGTGGACCGACACCCGGTTCGGGCTACCCCTGGAACTGGGCGGCACGTGGGTGCATTGGACCCAACCGCACGTCTGGGCCGAAATCACCCGTTACGGCCTCGAAGTCACGCGGAGCCCGCTCCCGGAACGCGCGTATTGGCACGCCGCAGGACGCTCGCACGAAGGCACCCCGGACGAACTGCTCGCGCTGTTCGACCCGGGCATGACTGCCATGCTCGCCGACAGCCGGGAGTGGTTCGACCGTCCTTACGAGCCGTTCCTGCGTGCGGACTTCGACGCCCTCGACGGCGAATCCGTGCTCGACCGCATCGCCACCCTGAACCTGGCCGACGAGGAGCGGGAACTGCTCGAAGGCATGTGGGCCCTCAACTTCAACGCCCCGCCGGACACCGCGGGGCTGACCCAGGCGCTGCGCTGGTGCGCCGCGGCGTCGGGGAGCTGGCAGCTGCTCTTCGAGGCCTGCTCGACGGTCAAGTTCAAGCACGGCACTCGAAGCCTGGCCGAAGCGATGGCCGCCGACAGCGCGGCGGAAATCCGGTTCGGCGAGGTCGTGGCCGCGGTGACCCAGCACCCGGCAGGCGTGACCGTCACGACCGAACCGGGCGAAACCTTCGAGGCCGCCGACGTCGTGGTGACCCTCCCGCTCAACGTCCTCGGGAACATCCGGTTCGAGCCCGACGCCTTCGCCGGGATCACGAGCCAGGCGTCCCAGGGCCTGAAGACCTGGATCAGGGTGCGCGGCGACGTCGAACCGTTCCTCGCCTTCGGCGGCAAGGACCTCCCGCTCACCTACGCGCACAAGGAGTACGCCGTCGACGGTGACTCCGTCCTGGTCGCCTTCGGGCCCGAAGCCGCCCGGCTGCGTCCTGACGACGTCGACGGCGTGGCCAAGGCCCTCGGGATCTGGCGCCCGGACCTTGACGTCGTGGACGTCGTCGGCCACGACTGGGTCGCCGACCGCTTCTCCGGGGAGACGTGGCCGATGCTGCGCCCGGGCCAGCTCCGGCAGCTGCGGGCGCTCCGGCGGCCCCACGGCCGGGTCCACCTCGCCGGCTCCGACCACGCCACCGGCTGGGCCGGGTTCATCGACGGAGCCATCGAAACCGGGCTCACCACCGCACGCCGCCTCCTCGGCCCTTGACCCACTCCCGACCACCACCGGAGACCCCCATGCCGGACACACCCCGGACCAGTTTGAAGAAGGACGCCCTCGGCATTCCCAGCCTGTTGTTCTTCGTCCTCTCGGCCCAAGCGCCGTTGACCGGCGTCGTCGGCGCCGCCGGCCTCGCCATCGCGCTCGGCGACGGCGCCGGCGTGCCCGGCGCCTACCTGGTGGTCGGCCTGATCATCGTCGTGTTCGCCATCGGCTTCACGACCATCGCGCGCCACGTCGACACCCGCGGCGGGTTCTTCGCGATCATCCGCGCCGGCCTCGGCCGGCGGGCCGGGTCCGGTGGCTCGCTGCTCGCGCTGCTGTCCTACAACACGGTCCAGTGCGCGATGTACGGGCTCTTCGGCGTGAGCCTCTCCGGACTGGTCTCGCGGCAGCTCGGGGTGAGCACACCGTGGTGGCTGTGGGTCGGCCTGGCCATCGTGCTGGTCTGGTTCCTCGGCTCCCGCAAGATCGAGCTCGGCGCCCGGGTGCTCGCCGTGCTGGTCGCGTGCGAGGTGCTCCTCCTGGTCGTCTTCGCCGTCGCGGTCCTGGCGACGCGCGGTCTGTCGGCACTCGACGTCCCGGCCAGCTTCAGCCCGGCCGCCGTGCTGGCCGGTGCGCCCGGCATCGCGATCATGTTCGGGATCGCGTCGATGTTCGGCTTCGAGTCCACCGCGATCTACTCGGCCGAGGTCAAGGACGCCCGGCGGACCGTGCCGCGGGCCACCTACGTCGCCGTCGTGCTCATCGCGGCGTTCCTCGCCCTCGTGACGTGGATGCTCATCACCTACTACGGCGCCGCGCACGCCCAGGACGCCGCCTTGACCGCGCTAAGCAGCGATCCCGCGGTCTTCGCCCTCACCCCGCTCAACGACGTGCTCGGCACCTGGGCGGGGACGGCCGCGGACGCCCTCCTGTGCACGTCGCTGTTCGCCGGCATCCTCGCGTTCCACAACATGGTCACGCGGTACTTCCACGCCATGGCCGGCGGCGGGATCTTCCCCGCCCGTCTCGAACGGACGAACCGGCACCAGGCTCCCGCAGCCGCCTCGCTGACGCAGTCGCTGCTCGCCGCCGTGGCCGTCGCGCCGTTCGCGGCACTGGGCGTCAACCCGATCGCCACCCTGTTCAGCTGGTTCAGCGGGCTCGCAGTCGGCGCTCTCGTCGTCCTCTACACCCTGACTTCGATCGCGGTGGTGGCGTACTTCGGCCGGAACCCGGCCGGTGCGAACGTCTGGACCGGGCTCGTCGCGCCGGCGCTGGCCACGGTGCTCATGCTCGGCGTGCTGGTCTTCGTGGTGGGCAACTTCGGGGTCCTCACGGGCGGCAGCGCGCTCACTGTCTGGCTCCTGCTCGCCTCCGTGCCCGTCGTCTTCGTGCTCGGATGGACCGGCGCCCGGCGGGCGAAACCGGCCGTCGCCGCCGTCGAAGTCGCCGAAATCGCGTGAACACCCCCGAGGGAGAAACCATGCAGCACCCCCTGTCCGCGCTGACGTCCGACGAGATCCGGGCCACGAGGAAGATCCTCGACGAGGCCGGCCTCACCGGCGAACACACCCGGTTCTCCTACGTCATGCTCAGGGAACCGCACAAGGAGGACGTCCTCGCCTGGGACGGCACGAGCGCGCTGCCGCGTGAGGTCTCCGTACTGCTGACCCAACTCGATCCGCTGTCGCTGAGCAGCGCCGTCGTGGAGCTCGGCTCGGGGGAGGTCGTTTCGCGGACCGAGCTCGACCCGGCCGCGGCCGGCTTCGGACCCTGCCTGGACGAGGACTACGACCTGGTCGAGGAGATCGTGCGGGCCGACCAGCGGTGGCTGGACGCGCTCGCCAAGCGCGGCATCACCGACGCCGGGAAGGTCCGGGCCGTGCCGCTGTCGGCCGGCGTCTTCGGCTATGAGGACGAGGTGGGCGCCCGCGTGTACCGCGTTCTGTCGTTCCACCAGGAGCACCCGGGCGAGCCGCCGTGGGCGCATCCGGTGGGCGGCGTCATCGCCCACGTCGACGTCGGCAACCGGAAGGTGCTGCGCGTGGTCGAGACCCACGTCGAGCACGTGCCCCAGGAGTCCGGCGATTACCTGGACGACGCCGTCCGCGGCCCGGAGCGCACCGACCTGAAGCCGATCGAGATCACCCAGCCCGAAGGCGTGTCCTTCACCTTCGAAGACGGGGTGCTCAGCTGGCAGAACTGGCGGATCCGGCTCGGTTTCAACGGCCGCGAAGGCCTGACCCTGCACCAGATCTCCTACGGCGACCGGCCGATCGTCTACCGGGCGTCGGTGGCCGAGATGGTGGTCAACTACGGCGATCCCGGACCGACGCACGGCTGGCAGAACTACTTCGACCTCGGCGAGTACCAGTTCGGCCGGCTGGCGAACTCCCTGGAGCTGGGCTGCGACTGCCTCGGCGAGATCACCTACGCCGACGCGGTGGTGGTCGACGACCACTGCGAACCGAAGACCATCCGCAACGCGGTCTGCATCCACGAAGAGGACTTCGGCGTGCTGTGGAAGCACAACGACTACTTCACCGGCACTTCGCAGACCCGGCGCCAGCGCCGCCTGGTCGTGTCGTTCTTCGGCACCATCGGCAACTACGACTACGGCTTCTACTGGTACTTCACCCTCGACGGGACGATCGAGCTGGAGGTCAAGGCCACCGGGATCCCCTTCCCGTCCGGCTACGACGGCGAAGACCCGTACTTCGCCGAGCTCGCACCCGGGCTCGGCGCGCCGGTGCACCAGCACCTGTTCTCCGTCCGGCTCGACCTCACCGTGGACGGCGTGCGCAACCACGTCGACGAACTCGAGGTGGCGCCGGTCCCGATGGGCGAGGGCAACCCCTGGGGCAACGCGATCGGCCGCAAGCGCACGCGGTTGCACACCGAAGCCGACGCTCAGCGGGTCGCGGCGAACCACCTCGGCCGGGTCTGGGCCGTGTCGAGCACCGACCGCACCAACCGGCTGGGCCGGCCCACGTCGTACGTCCTGCACCCGCAAGGGCAGCCGACCCTCCTCGCGGACGAGGGTTCGTCGATCGCCCACCGTGCCACGTTCGCCCGCAAGCACCTGTGGGTGACGCGGTACGACCGCGACGAGCTGTGGCCGTCGGGCTACACGGTCAACCAGAACCCGGGCGGCGACGGCCTGCCGGCCTACGTGGCGGGCAACCGTCCGGTCGACGGCGAGGACATCGTGCTGTGGCACACGCTCGGGCTGACGCACTACGTGCGGCCGGAAGACTGGCCGATCATGCCGGTCGACCACGCCGGCTTCAAGCTCAAGCCGGACGGCTTCTTCGACCGCAACCCGACCCTCGACGTGCCCGACCTGAGCAAGCGGCACACCGGGTGCGAGTGCGATGGATGACCGCTCCCTTCGGGCTTGGCTCGCGACGCTGGCGCTGCTGGGCGCCGTCGCGCACGCCGGTGCCGGGCTGATCGATTCCGGCCCCGGGCTCGCCGCGGTGTTCGCGGTGATGGCGGCGGCGTGCGTGCCGTGTGCGGTGCACGTTTGGCGGCACGACAGCACCCGGGCGTTGTTCCTGATGGGCGTCACCGCCGCGGCGATGGTCCTCGTCCACCTCGCGCTCATGGCGCCGGCCCACGGCGGCCACGGCTCGCTCGCCGTGCTCACCGTTGTCGAATCCCTGGTCGCGGCGGGCGTCTGGTACGCGCTGCGGCACCGTTCCCGAGAACTGGAGCAGTCATGACCGCCTTCACCACCGACCTGTACCTCGACGGGGCCTGGGTGCGCGGGGGAGCGGGGACCTTCACCACGCTCAACCCCGCCACGGGAGAGCCCCTCGCCGAGGTCGCTTCGGCCGGGCGGGCCGACGTCGACCGGGCAGTCGCGGCGGCCACGCGCGCCCTGCGCGGCGACTGGGCGGCGACCCCGCCGTCGCGGAAGGGCGCCCTGCTCCACCGGCTCGCCGACCTCGCCGAGCGGGACGCCGACCGGCTGGCGTGGCTGGAGTCCCTCGAAATGGGCGCACCGGCCGGGATCGCGCAGGGCCTGTTCATGCCCAACCTGATCGCGTCACTGCGGTACTACGCGGGCTGGGCGGACAAGATCAACGGCGACCAGCTGAGCACCGACGGCTACTTCGGCCGGGCGACGCACTCCTACACCCGCCGCGAGCCCGTCGGCGTGATCGCCGCGATCATCCCGTGGAACTCGCCGCTGATGATCCTCGGCTGGAAGCTGGCCCCGGCGCTGGCCGCCGGGAACACGGTCATCGTCAAGCCCGCCGAGGACGCCTCGCTGGCGATCCTGCACCTGGCGAAGCTGGTCGCCGAAGCCGGGTTCCCGCCCGGCGTCGTGCAGGTGCTCCCGGGCATCGGGAGCGTGACCGGGGAAGCCCTGTCCGTCCACCCCGGCGTGCACAAGGTCAGCTTCACCGGCTCCCCCGAGACCGGACGGCGGATCCTGCGCAACTCCGCCGGCAGCTTCAAGCGCACGACCCTCGAACTGGGCGGGAAGTCCCCGCAGATCGTCTTCGCCGACGCGGACGTCGCCGCGGCGGTCCAGGGCGTGGCCACCGGCATCTTCACCAATCAGGGACAGGTCTGCGCCGCGGGCAGCCGGATCTTCGTCCAGCGCACGGTGCTGGACGACGTGCTCGGCGGGCTCGAAGAGGCCGCCGTCGCGCAGGTGCTGGGCGACCCGTTCGACCCCGCCACCACCATGGGGCCGCTCATCAACGCGAACCAGCGCGAACGCGTCCTCGGCTACATCCACAAAGGACAGGAGGAGGGTGCCAAGCTCGTCGTCGGCGGCGGAAAGCCGGACGGGCCGGGCTTCTTCGTGCGGCCGACCGTCTTCGCCGGCACCAACGACTTCACCATCGCGCGGGAGGAGATCTTCGGCCCGGTCGCCACGGTGATCCCGTTCGACGACGACGCCGAGGCGATCGCGCTGGCCAATGACAACGACTACGGGCTGGCGGCCACCGTGTGGACCCGCGACGTCGGCCGGGCGCACGGCGTTTCCGCGGCGCTGCAGGCCGGTGCGGTGGGCGTGAACGGCTGGTCGCCGCTCGCGCCGCAGCTGCCGTGGGGCGGGCTCAAGGCCAGCGGCATCGGCCGCGAGCTCGGCTACGAAGGGATCCTCGCCGACACCGAGGCCAAGACCGTCACGATCGTGCTGTGAGGAGCGCAATGACACTCGAAGAACTGACCCGTCGCGTCGAGGTGCTGGAGGCTGAAGCCGAGATCCGCCGGGTCCAGGCGCGGTACATGTTCCTGTGCGACACGCCGAACCCCGAGTACGGCGTGCCCGACGACGCGAAGCGGATCGAGCTGATCCTCGAGCTCTACACCGAGGACGCGGTCTGGGAGGGCGTCGGGGAGTACTACGACAACCAGTTCGGCCGGGTGGAGGGAAAGCAGGCGATCCGGGAGCACTTCCAGCGGTTCTGGGGCGAGAAGCAGGATCCGGCGCTGCTGCTCAACGCGCACTACCTGACGTCCGAGCAGATCCACGTCGACGGCGGCACCGCGACCGGGCAGTGGATCCACATGCAGCCGTGGCTGTTCTCCGACGGCAAGTCGCTGCTGCGCTCCAGCCGGCTGAACAACGCCTTCCGCAAGGAACCGGACGGCCGCTGGAAGATCACCCGCACCCGGACGGAGAACGTCTTCGTCGCCCCGCTGCCGGACCACTTCGCCAGCGACTACCCGGCGGCGTCGGTGCTGCTCAGGCCATGACCGGCGAGGTGGTCGTCCACATCGTCGACGATGACGAGGACCTGCGGCAGTCGCTGGCGTTCCTGCTGGGGAGCGTGGGTATCCAGGCGCTGACCTACCCGGACGCCCACGCCTTCCTCGCGGAGTTCGACCCGGCCGAGCCCGCGGTCGTCGTCGTGGACGTGCGGATGCCGGGCCTGAGCGGGTTCGGGCTGCAGGAGGAGCTGACCGGCCGCGGGTACCCCGCGCCGGTCGTCTTCTGCTCCGCACACGGCGACATCCCGATGTCGGTGCGGGCCCTCACCCGCGGTGCGGTGAACTTCCTGGAGAAGCCGTACGAGCCGCAGAAGATCCTCGAAGTCGTGCAACAGCAGCAGACGGAGGCCGGTCGCCGGTTCGCTTCGCACGCCGCACGGCAGGAGGTCGTGCGGCGGCTCGGCGGGCTCACGCAGCGGGAGCGCGAGGTGCTGCGGTTCGTCATCGACGGGGTGCCGAGCCAGGCGGTCGCCCACCGGCTGGGCACCAGCGTGAAGACCATCGACGTGCACCGGGCGCGGATCAAGGCCAAGACGGAGGCCGAAAGCCTGGGCTCGCTGGTGCGCGACATCTTGGCGCACCGCGTCGAGGTCTAGGCCCTCAGTGCGGTCTCCACTCGGCAGCCGACGGCGAGCAGTGCGGTTTCCGCGCCACTGCCGCCCACGAGCTGCACACCCAGCGGCCGCCCGTCCGATGCGGACAGGCCGGGCACCGCGATCGCGGGCAGGCCGAGTGCCTGCCACGGGCGGCTGAGCACCGGGTCGCCGGTCGCGTGGAGGCCGGCCGGTGCCGGGCCAAGAGCTGCCGGACCGAGGATCGCGTCGTACGACTCCAGCAGCGGGACGATCCGGGCCCGAGCGTCCCGGATGACCTGCTGCGCCGCCGCGTAGTCCGCCTCGGTCGTTTCGAACCCGGCCCGCAGCAGGGTGGCGAGGGGAACGCTCAGCCGCGAAACCTGCGCAAGCTCCGCCGCCCGCTCCCGCGCCGCCTCGTACGCCATCACCACTGGGTGTGCGGCCGTCAACGCGGCCACCGAAGCCGGGAATTCGTCGAGCACCGCGCCGGCCGCGGCCAACCGGTCGGCCGCGAGGTCGACGGCCGCGCGCATCTCCGGCTCGACGGATGGGCGCCACAGCAAAAGCCGTGGACGGGTCGGTAGCCCAGCTTCGGGCTCGCCGGTGAGGGCGGAAAAGGCCAGCGCCAGGTCGGTGACACCGGCGGCGAAGACCCCGTGGCTGTCGAGACTCGGGCTGAGCCCGGTGACACCGTCCATGGGGAACCGGCCGTGGCTCATGACCAGGGACGCCACCCCGCAGAATGACGCGGGCCGCGTGACCGAGCCCGCGGTCTGGGAGCCGAGCGCCAAGGGCACCTGGCCCGCGGCAACCGCGGCGGCCGAGCCGCTCGACGAGCCGCCGGGCGTGTGGCCGGGTGCGCTGGGGTTGTCCGTGGGACCGGGGGAGAAGTAGGCGAACTCGGTGGTGACGGTCTTGCCGACCGGGACGGCCCCGGCCGCGCGCCAGGCTGTCACGATCGCTGCGTCGGACTCGGCGGGCTGCGCGTCCGCGCGCAACGGCGAGCCGCAGCGGGTCGGGAACCCGGCGACGTCGATGATGTCCTTGACGCCCAAGGGAACCGGGCCGTCCGCAGGAAAGTTCAGCTCGACCCAGGCCTGCAACCGTGGTTCGGTCTCGGCGATCCGCGCCCGCGACCGGGCCAACGGGGTCGGTTCCCGCAGGGACCAAGGCGCACGCAGGCCGGTCAAGATTCCTCCCACGCGGCGTCGGCGACCCAGTAGTCCATCCCGCTCTCGCTCACGCCGTGCCGCCACTCCGACGTCCGTTTGAGCAGCGGCTCGACCCGGGCGGTGACCGCGTCCGCAGCGTCCGGCCCGTCGCCGGGCACCTGCCAGTGGACCCAGTTCAGCTCCCGGCCTCCGTCGTCGTGGACGAACAGGTCCACGTGCCGCCAGCCGTAGCCGTGGGTGTCGTTGTAGCAGGTCAGCGTCATGCGGTGCACGGCGTTCCCTCCCCGCTCAGGCGGCCGGCGTGCTCAGGCTGTGGAACCGGCGCTGGAAGTACACGAGCGCGCCGTGCTCGGAGCTGCTGGCCACCGCCTCGACCTCGACGAACAGCACCGAGTGGGACCCGAGCTCCTGATCGGCGACGATCCGGCCGACCACCGACGCGGGGGCGCCGGCCAGCAGCGGGACGCCGTGGGTGTCGGTGTCCCACGGGCCGTCGGCGAACCGCTCCTCGGTGGGCACCCGAGTCGCGCCGGCGAAGTGCCGGGCAAGCTCCTCGTGGCCCGCGCCGAGGACGTTGACCGCGATCCGGCCGTTCCCGACGAGCACGGCGTGCGAGCGGCTCGACCGGTTGACGCAGACGAGCATCGTCGGCGGCGAGTCCGTCACCGAGCACGCGGCGCTGACGGTCATCCCGGCCTTGCCGTACGGGCCGTCGGTGGTGATCACGTTGACCGCGGCGGACAGGTTGGCCATCGCGGCGCGGAAGTCCCGCTGCGTCCGGGTCAGTTCGGTCACGCTTCCTCCCGTTGCTGGACAGGGTTCGACCGTAACCGCACGTCGAACCGGGCCGGTATTGAGAGTTCTCCCGCTCCGGCTAAGGGTTTCCCCTAGCGAGCGGCAGCGCGAAGCCGAACCGCGAACCGCCTTCCGGCCGCCGTTGCGCCCAGATGCGGCCGTGCTGGCGCGTGATGATCCGGTAGGACAGGGCCAGCCCGATCCCGCTGCCGCGCTCCTTGGCCGTGAACGACTGGGCGAACGGGTCGTGCGGCAGGCCGCGCCCCTGGTCGTCCACGGTGAGCACGCCCTCGTCGCCCTCGATGGTGGTCGTCAGCACCATCCGCCGGTCTTCCGGCGGGCGCGCGGCCAGCTCGTCGATGGCGTTGAAGCACAGGTTCAGCAGCACCTGCCCGGTGAGCACGCGCTCGCACCGCACCGGCACGGGCTCCGGATGCTCCCGCACGACGATCTCCACCCCGGCCGCGTCGGCACGCAGGCGGACGAAGTACAGGCACTCGGCGAGGATCCCGCCCAGGTCCGCGACCTGCCGGACGTGCTCGAGGTGCCCGACGAAGGCGCGCACCGCGCTCACGATCGTGCTGGCGCGGTCGATCTGCCGCACGGCGCTCCCGATCCCGAAGGTGAGCGGCTCGGCCGCGGTCGGGGACAGCTCGCCCGCGGCGGTCAGGGCCTCGGCGTGCCGGGTGGCGCCGCCGAGGAAGTTCCCGGCCGCGGCGAGGGGCTGGCCGAGCTCGTGCGCGATCGCCATCGCCATGTCGCCCATCGCCGTGTAGCGCGCGAGGTAGTTCTCCCGCTGCAGCTCACGCTCCCGCCGTACCTCCTCGTGCACGCGCCCGGACACGTCGTGCAGGAGCATCAGCCACGCGTCGTCGACGTCTCTGAGCCGTTCGAGGCTGCCCTCCAGCCACACCGGATCGGCGTCGCCCCGGACCGCCAGCTGCACCGCGGTGACCGGGACGGCGCGGTCGCGGACCTCGTCCCAAGTGGACGGACGGCCACCGAGCCGCAGCGTCCCGTGGCGTTCCAGCGGGCCGAGTTCGCCGGCCGGGTCCGCGCCCAGGAGGGCGAGTGCGGTGTCGGTGGCGAACCGCACGAGACCGGTCCGATCGAGCATCAGCGCGACCGTGGAGGTGTGGTGCGCGAGCGCGTCGACGTAGGACGTGGTCAGCCGCAACCGCTGCTCGATCTCCTGTTCGCGTTCGATGTCGCGGAACTGCACCATCACCGCCGGGCCCTGGGCCAGCTCGACGCGGACCGCGTGGACGTCCGTGGGGATCACCCGGCCCGACCGGCTGCGGTAGTGCCACTCGTACCGGCAGGTGCCCTTCTCGACGGCTTCCTGCAGCAACGCCCGGCCGATGACGCGGTCGTACTGCTGTGCCGAGCTGCTCATGTCGTTGGCCTTGAGCGGCCGCAGCTCGCTGACGCTCCAGCCCAGCAGCTCGCTCGCGGCCGGGTTGGCCCACAGGATCCGCTTGGTGCCCGCGTCGTGCACGAGCACGCACATGCGGCTGGCGTGCATCATCGCGACGAAGTCGCCGGCGACCAGCTCGGGGGCACGGGGATCCACCTGCATCGGCCCAGCGTAAGCCCGCCGGCGCCGCCGCGCGCTGAAGAAATCCCCTACGCCGGGCGTGGGCACTACCAATTTCGCCCGCCCCGCCCGGCTCCTACTTTCGAAGAGCAAGCTGCGACGACGAGGAGGCGCGATGGCGCACACGAACGAGTTCGCGGGCATGCTCGCCGAACTCGCCGAGCGGAGGCTCGAGTTCCGCGAGCAGCGGTACGTGCCGAAGGACTTCATCGCCCGGCTCAAGCAACTCGGCCTCTACCGCGCCGCGACCCCGGCGAAGTTCGGCGGAGAGCCGCTGCCGCCCGCCGAGTTCCTGGACCGCATCGAGCGGATCTCGGCGGTCGACGGTTCGACCGGCTGGGTCGCCAGCTTCGGCTCTTCGCTGATCTACCTGGCCGCGCTGCCCCTGGAAACGCAGGCCGAGCTGTACCGCGACGGGCCGGACGTCGCTTTCGCCGGTGGGCTGTTCCCCATGCAGACCGCCGCGCCCACCGAACGCGGTTACCTGGTCGACGGACGCTGGAAGTTCGCGAGCGGGTGCATGGGCGCCGACGTGCTCGGCGTCGGGCTCGCCGGCGACGCCGACACCGCCGGCAAGCCCCGCACGGCGCTGCTGCGCCCCGACCAGTGCGAGATCGTCCAGGACTGGGACGTCGTCGGCATGCGCGGCACCGGTTCGTTCGACGTCGTCGTGCGTGGCGTCGAGGTCCCTCGCGAATGGACGTTCATCCGAGGCGGCGAGCCCACAGTGGACGAACCGCTCTACCACTATCCGGCGCTCGCCTACGCCTCGCAGGTGCTCTCGGTGGTCAGTGCCGGTGTTGCCCGCGCCGCGCTCGACTACGCGAAGGATGTCGGCGGGGGGTACGCCGGGGTGACCGGCGCGCCGAAGCTCGCCGAGCGGCCGTACTACCGCATCGAGGTCGCCCGGGCCGAAGCGGAGTTCCGGTCGGCGCGAGCGTGGTTCTACGACCTGAGCGACGAGGTGTGGCAGGAGGTCCTGGCCGGACGTCCCGCCACCGACGCGCACAACGCCGAACTGCGGCTCGCCTCGGCCCACCTCGCCAAGGTGTGCTCCGACGTCGTCGGCAGGCTGGTCGAGATCTCGGGGACCGCGCCGATCCACATCGGACACCCGCTGCAGGACCTGGCCGGCGACGCGCTCGTGCCCAAGCAGCACGCGTTCCTGGGCCCGTCGGTCTTCGACGCGGCCGGTGCCGTCCTGATGGGACTGCCGCCCACGACCCCCGGCTTCCGCTGACCACCACCCGACCCAAGGAGACCGGATGCGCGTGCTCTTCTGCATCGGCATCAACCAGAACTTCTTCGACCTGCCGTTCGGCGGCATCACGATCGGGCACATGTGGAAGGCGACTGTGTCCATGATGGACAGTCTCAAGGCGTTGCCAGGTGTGGACTTCATTGCCGACTTCGACGACGACGCCCACCTGGTCGGACCGTCGGACGGCTGGCCGTGGACCTGCTACCTCCTGGCCGACGTCGACAGCCAGGAGACCGTCAAGGCCGCCTGCAACCTCTTCCGCACCACCCCGGTGGGTGACGGTGAAGCCAAGCTGTGGCGGTTCGCCAAGGTCGAAGCCCGCATGGGCCGCGCGCTCACCGTGCGCGAAGACGTCGAGCTGCCCGACTGACTCCGGACGGAGGATCATGACCGACAACATCGTGGCGAGCGCGCCCGCGGACCTCGTCCGCGAAGACCGCGTCGCCGGCCGCCTGTACACCGATCCGGAGATCTTCGAGCAGGAGCTGACGAAGATCTTCGAACGGACCTGGGTGTGGGTCGCCCACGACAGTGAGCTGCCCCGGCCCGGGACGTTCAAGTCGACGTTCGTCGGCCGGCAGCCGGTGGTGGTGACCCGAGACCGCAGGGGGAACGTCCACACGATGGTCAACCGCTGCCGACACCGCGGCGCGAGCCTCTGCGAGAAGCCGTACGGGCAGGCGAACGGGTTCACCTGTCCGTACCACGCCTGGTCCTACGGCCTCGACGGCACGCTGCGCGGCGTCCCCTACCCCGACGGCTACGAAGGGGTGCTGGACAAGAGGGAGCTTTCCCTGCGGAAGCTGCGCACCGAAAGCTTCCACGGCATGATCTTCGCGACGTTCGCCGAGGACATCGAACCCCTCGAGGAGTTCTTGGGGGACGCCCGGCTGTGGATCGAGCGGTTCTTCAAGCAGGGCGGCGGTTACCCGGTCAAGGTGCTCGGCCGGCACCGGTTCAGGTTCCGCGGCAACTGGAAGATCCAGCTGGAGAACACCACCGACGGCTACCACTTCCCGATCGTGCACCGCTCCTGGATGGCGTCCGTCGACGCCGAAACCGCGGACATGATGTCGTTCATGACCGACCCCGCGGCCATCACCCACCACCTGGGCAACGGCCACAGCGTGAGCGTCATGGTGCCCGACCACGCCGACCTGGACGCCGACGACGGCACCGAGCCGCTGCAACCGCGGTTCGACGGGCTCGTCGCGGAGCTGAAGCAGCAAGGCCTGGACGAGGCCGCGATCCGCAAGCTGGTCCGGGCCATGCACGGGACCGGCTCCAACCTCAACCTGTTCCCGAACGTGTCGATGTCGATCTCGTTCCTCCGGGTGCTGCGCCCGATCTCGGTCGACGAGACGGAGATCGAACACATCGCACTCGGCCCGGACGGGCCCGCCGGGATCGTCGACCCGGTGAATCGGGAGCGGCTGCGCATCCACGAGCACTTCCAGGGCCCCTTCGGCTTCGGTACCCCCGACGACGCCGAGGGCTGGGACCGCGTTCAGCGCGGCGCCCGGGCCGTTCCCGAGATGCCGATCCTGGTCAACCGCGGCCTGGCGCGGGAAAAGACGAGTCCCGAAGGCTGGCCGACCTCGCACGTCACCGACGAGACCGGCATGCGCGCGGCCTACCAGCAGTGGAAGCGGATGATGCACGATGACTGAGGCAACCGCCGTGACCCCGGTTTCCGCCGACCCCCGGGTGCAGCGGGCGATCGAGCTGATCTGGCGCGAAGCCGAGCTGCTCGACCGCAAGGAATACGAGGCCTGGAACGGGCTCTACACCGAAGACGGGTTTTACGTCATCCCCGTCGACCCGGACACCGAAGACTTCGCGGGCACCCTGAACATGGTCTACGACGACGCCCGGATGCGCCGGATGCGCGTCACGCGCATGACCGAGGGCTACGCCATCGCGGCGGTCGACGCGGCCCGGACCGTCCGGACCGTTTCCCGGTTCGTCGCCGAGTCCGTTTCGGACACCGACGTCGTCGTCCGCTCCGCGCAGGTCCTCGTCGCGTACAAGCGCGGCCACCACGACATCTGGGCGGGCGACCTCGTCCACCGGATCCGGTTGTCGGGCGAGGGGGACCGGATCGTGCAGAAGGTGATCCGGCTCGTCGACTGCGACGAGGTCGTCCCGGCCGCGGGGTTCCTGCTGTGAGCGCCGGGCAGGTCGCGGTGGTCACGGGCGGGGCGAACGGGCTCGGCGAGGCGATCGTGCGCCGCCTGCACGCCGACGGCTACCGGATCGCCATCGCCGACCTCGACGGCTCCGCGGCCGACGCCCTGGCCAAGGAACTCGGCCACCGCGGGAGGGGGTATGCGGCCGACGTGGGCGACCGCGCCGCCCTGGAGCGCCTGCTGGCGGCGGTGCTGGCCGATTTCGGCGCCGTGCACATCCTCGTCAACAACGCCGCCCGCACCCAGGCCAGGCCGGTTTTCGACATCACGCCCGACGAACTCGAAGCCGTCATGAAGACCAACTTCGGCGGGACGTTCACCGCCTGCCAGGTCTTCGGCGCCCACCTCGCCGAGCGCGGCTACGGGCGCATCGTCAACATGGCGTCCCTGGCCGGGCAGAACGGCGGGACCGCGACCGGCGGGCACTACGCGTCGTCAAAAGGGGCGATCCTGACCGCGACCAAGGTGTTCGCTCGGGAACTGGCGTCGCGGGGAGTGACGGTGAACGCCGTCTCGCCCGGCCCGCAGGACAGCCCGGTGGTGCGTTCGCTCATCGGCGAGGACAACCTCGAGGGCTACGTGAAGAACGTCCCGGTGGGCCGGCTCGGCGACCCGGCGTTCATCGCCCGGATGGTCGCCCTGCTCGTGTCTCCGGAAGCCGCGTCGGTCACCGGCGCCTGCTGGGACGCCAACGGCGGGCTGTACCTGCGATGACGGTCCTCAAGGTCCGCGTCGCGGAGGTCACCGAGGAAGCCGCAGGTGTCCGCGGCCTGCGCCTGGTCCGCGACGACGGCAAGCCGTTCGACCGGTACGAGGCCGGGGCGCACATCGACGTCAAGGGGCCGACCGGCGTGCTCCGGCAGTACTCGGTGTGCAGCCCGCCCGAGGACCTCACGTCGCTGCTCATCGCGGTCAAGCTCGAGTCTGCCTCGCGAGGGGGCTCGGCGGCCCTGCACACCGTCGAACCGGGCGACACGCTGGAGATCGGCGCACCGCGGAACCTGCTGCGCCTGGCCGAGGAGGCGGATCGCCACGTCCTCGTCGCCGGCGGGATCGGGATTACGCCGCTCTTGAGCATGGCTCACGAGCTGCATCGGCGTGACCAGGAGTTCGAGCTGCACTACTTCGCCCGAAAGCGTGACGAAGCGGCGTTCGCCGATCTGCTGGAACACCGCGTCGCGTTCCGGAACCGGGTGCGGCCGCACTTCGGGGTGCCCCGGGTCGAGCAGCCCACGCTGCTCGAAGCGGCCGCGTCCCGGCTCACCTCGGCGAGTCACGTCTACACGTGCGGGCCGGACGGGTTCATGGCGCAGGTCTCGGCCGTGTTCGCCCCCGTCGTGGGGGAGGGACAGGTCCACATCGAGCACTTCGTGGCCACCGAAGCCGACACCGGCCAGGATCGGCCCCTGACCGTCGAGCTCGACACCGGTGAGGTCTTCGATGTCCCCGCCGGCAAGTCCATCCTCGCGGTGCTGACCGAGAACGGCATCGACGTGTTCAAGTCCTGCGAAGAGGGGATCTGCGGCTCCTGCGTCTCCGGGGTCCTGGACGGCGTCCCCGACCACCGCGACCAGTGCCTCTCCGCGGCGGAGAAGGCGGCCGGCGACCGGATGGCGCTGTGCGTCTCCCGCGCGGTCGGTGAACGGCTGAAGATCGAACTGTACTGACCGGCACCTCCCGGCGGCCCGCCGTTACGCTTGTCCTGGACGAGCGTCGGGAAGGGCACGATGAGCGGAGTGGCGTACGGGAGCGGCCGGCAGGCCCTCTTGGAGGCGACGATCCGGATCGTCGCGACCCAGGGACTGCGGGGACTGACCTACCGTGCGGTGGCGGCCGAGGCGGGGGTCACGCACGGCTCCGTCCGGTACCACTTCGGCGACCGCGCGACGCTCATCGAAGAGGCGCTGGTGTACTGCGTCGAGCGCAGCATCGAGGGCACGGAGCTGACGTCGGACCTGCCCGGCTTCGACGGCTTCGCCCGCGGGCTCGTGTCCCTGGTCGTGGCCGATCCCGACGCGCAGGCGTTCCAGTACGAGCTGATGCTGGAGGCCCGCCGCCGACCGGAACTGCGGGACACCGTCCGCCGCGTCAACGAGTCCTACCGCGTCGCCACCCACCAGGAGCTCGCCCGCCACGGCCTCGACGACCCGGACCTGACCGACCTGGTCTGCGCCGCTCTGGACGGCCTGGTCTTCCAGCAGACCGCTTTCGCCGACACCACGCGGACCGAGCACGCTGTGAAGGTCCTGCGCAAGCTGCTCGAAACCTACGCCGCGGCCGGGAAAGCCCACCGCGGCTGACGGCCGGCCGTACGGGATTCCTTCAGGCGCGTCGGGGAAGTCTCCACTGGAGACGGTCCGGACGGCTACCTACATTGCCTGACTATGAGCAATGTCGCTCCAGAGCGCAAATCCAGTTTGGCGCGGATCGCCTTCGCCAGCGGCGTAGGCACTTCGCTCGAGTTCTACGACTTCGCGATTTACGGCACAGCGACCGCGCTGGTGTTCACGGACACCTTCTTCCGGGCGGACGACGCCTGGTTCGCGGCCTTCATGGGGTTGGCCACCTTCGGGATCGGCTTCCTCATGGGCCCGATCGGTGCGCTGCTGTTCGGGTGGATCGGTGACCGTTACGGGCGGCGGCGCGCGTTGCTCCTCACCTTCATGGGTATGGGGGCGGCCACGGTCGTGATGGGGCTGCTGCCCACGTACGCGCAGATCGGCGTCGCGGCGCCGATAGCGCTCGTGGTGCTGCGTCTCGTCCACGGACTCACCGGTGGCGGTGAGAGCGGGGGAGCCGCCGTGCTGGCGATCGAGCACGCACCCCCGGAGAAACGCGCACGATACGGTGTTTTCACCGCACTCGGGGCTCCGGCCGGCACGATCCTGGCTAACGTGGCTTTCGCATTGGTGCTGCTGGCGCCTCCGGACAGCGTCCGGGATTGGGCTTGGCGCGTGCCGTTCCTGTTCGGCGGAGTAGTGCTGCTGCTCGGCCTGTGGATGCGGAAGGGAGTGGCGGAAAGCCCGGTGTTCCAGGAGATGATGCGGGAGGAGAAGTCCGTCGTCCGGCGGCAAGTACCCGTGGTGCAGGTCTTCCGTGACCACTGGCGGCGGTTGCTCCTCGCGGCCGGGCTCAGCATCGGAATCAACGCCATCGCGTTCACCCTGTCGATCTACATGCTTTCGTATGCCACCGCCCCGGCACCGGACGGTCTCGCGCTGCCACGCCAGCCGATCATCTTCGGTAGCATCGCCGGGTTGCTGCTGCACGGCGTGGCGAACGTGCTGAGCGCGCACTTGTCCGACCGGGTCGGCCGGCGTCCGGTGATGATCGCGGGCACGATCGTCTCGATCGCCGCCGCGCTGGTCATCTTCCCCCTCGCCGAGCACGGCACGGTGGCTTCGATGGACGCTGCGATCATCCTCGGATTCTTCGCGACGGGCCTGCTGTTCGGCCCCATGTACACCTATCTCACCGAGTTGTTCCCCCGTGAGCAGCGACAGACGGGCATGGGTATCGCGTTCCAGACGGGCGCGGTCCTCGGTGGCGGCACCGCTCCCGTGATCGCCAACCGGATCGTCGCCGGTACGGGCAACGCGTCGAACGTCGGCTACTACCTCGCCGCGGTGCTCGCGGTCTCGCTCGTCTGCCTGCTCATGCTCCCGGAGACGGCACCCGCAAGGATGCGGGCCAAGGTCGAACTGAGCGGAGGCCTGTCGTGACTGTCCCTGCCGAACTCGTCGTGCGGAACGCGATCGTGCACACGATGGTTCCTGGTGCCGCACCGGCCGAAGCTTTCGCCGTCTCCGGTGGACGGCTGGTCGCGGTCGGCGATGACGAGACCATCGGCAAGCTGATCGGCTCCGAGACGCAGGTCGTCGACCTCGACGGGGCACCGGTCGTCCCCGGGCTCGTCGACGCCCACAACCACCACGCGCTCGCGGGCCGGGCCGAACTCTTCGAAGTTCGGTTCCCCAGCACGGCCACGGTCGCGGAGATCGTCGAAGCCGTTCGTGCCTGGGTGGCCGTGCACCCGGACCAGGAGTGGGTCACCGGCGGCACCTGGGGCGTCGGGCTGCTCGATGCGCTCAACGACCCGGCGGCGCTCGAGGCGCTCGACGCCGTGTCGGCCGGCAAGAAGGTGCTGCTGACCGACGACTCGCACCACAACAAGTGGGCGAACACCGCGGCGATGGCGGCGAGCGGAATCGGGATCGGCACGCCGGATCCGGAAGGCGGCTCCGTGCTCCGCCGGGCCGATGGCGAACCGACAGGCGTGCTGGTCGAGGCCGCGGGAGCGCTCGTCCAGAAGGCCTTCGCGCAAGCGACGGATGCCGACCCGGAGTTCTGGGCGGCGTGCTCGGCACGCGGCGTCGAGCTCATGAACTCGCGGGGCATCACCGCGTTCCTCGACGCCGGTGCCACCGAGGGCGTGCTGCGCGGACTGGCCAGGCTGGACGAAGACCACCGCCTGAACGGGTGGGCCGTCTCGGCCATGCTGGTCAACGACTTCGTCATCGGTGCGGAGAAGCTCGGAGCCGAGCTGTTCGCCGTGCGCGAGCAGACTCGCACCCGGCACCACCGGCCCGATTTCGCCAAGGTGTTCCTCGACGGTATCCCGCCGACCTACACCGCGGCGTTCCTCGACCCGTACGCACCGAGTGCGGACCACGGCCAGTGCTTCCGCGGCGCGACGGTGATGGACCACGAGACACTGGAGAACTGGCTCCACCGTGCAGATAGCGAAGGGCTCGGCGTCAAGGTGCACTGCACCGGCTCGGCGGCGGTTCGCCAGGTGCTCGACGCCGTCGAGGCGGTGCGGGCCTCCGGTGTGTCGGCGATCGTCCACGTCGCCCACGGTCAGTACGTCGCCGACGAAGACATTCCCCGGTTCGCCCCGCTCGACGTGGTCGCGGAGATATCCCCGCCGTTGTGGTTCCCCTGCGACATCGTCGACGTCATGCGCTCGATCCTGCCCGCCTCCTGGTCCACCCGGGTTCATCCCAACCGCTCGCTCCTCGATGCGGGGGCACGCCTCGCGTGCGGCTCGGACTGGCCGGTAGCCCCCGATCCGAACCCGTGGCCCGCGATCGCCGGGCTCGCGACGCGGGCGAACCCGTACGGCACGCATCCCGGAACGCTGTGGCCCGAGCAGGCCATCACGGTGCGCGAAGCCCTGGACGCCTACACGGCGAGCGGCGCCGCTGCCCTTGGCCTCGCGGACGAGATCGGCACCCTGTTGGCAGGCAAGTCGGCCGACTTCGTGGTGCTCGACCGGGACCCGTTCGCCGTCAAGCCTGTCGAGCTCGCTGAGACGGAGATCGTTCAGACATGGTTCGAGGGAAGGCCGGTCTTCTCGCAGTCTTCTTTGGACGGATGACTGCCAGCGCCGCGACGCTGATGTCCAAGTAGGGGATCAGTGGGCTCGTCGAGCGCTTGGCGTAGGATCATGCCGAATTTTGTCCCGTCGAGGTCGAGTTTGCGCAGCTCACGTTCGACGAGATCCAATGCGGGATCACTTGCGGGATGCGCGGGAGCGGTCGCGGCGGCAAGCTTGCCCTTCAGAGTCCGGATCTCGTGGCGCGCCGAGGAAAGCTCGGCGGCCAGTCGTTGACGTCCCGGTCAGTCCGGTCCAGGTCCTCAAGTGCTCGGGGGTCAGTCTGAGGTCATCTCCCGTTTCCCCAGCCTGCTGTGCTGTTTCGCCTGGGAGAGTTCGTCTTGCAACGCGATCATGCGTTGCTGTGCCATCGCGAGCTGGGCCAAGCGCGCGGCGGCACTCGTCGGGGATCGATGGCGGTGGATCTGGAGCGAGCCGGCTCGCACGTCGATCTGGATGGGACCGACGTCGGTGAGCACGGTCTTGGCGGGATGATGGACGCGGTCGGCACGATGTTCGCGCTGCGCAAGCAGGCGCTGGCGCTGATGAAGATGCCCGCCGGCGACGGGAAGACGACCGCGGCCCGACGTTCGAATACGTGCCGCCGCAGCAGCGGAACTGAAGCACGGGCGGCCGACCGTGGCGCGGGCCGCTCCGAGGATCGCGCATTCACGTGATGTGCCCGGCGCCCGCCAGGTGAACGATGTCGCACGTGCCTGCACCGGTGGACCGGACGGCTGTTCCATACCAGTCATATCCCGTCGGCCGGTTCACTTGATCGACGGTCACGGCAACTGCAGGTCGGCGGCGAACTTCAGGGTGGGGTTATAGATCAACTCGGTCTCGGACACTCAATTACCCCACGGATCGCGGAACGCGATGTTGAAGCTGGGGCGATCGTAGCTCAGCTCGAATCGATCTCCTGCAGTCGCCCTTCGGCGCCGTCATAGACGATGATCTTTCCTGAGTCACGCAGCGCCGCTGCCACACTTCTGCGACGTGGCCGATCAAGCTCCGGTGTGGGCGTGGCCGTCGTTGCCTTCATGCCCGAGTCGGATGCTGATCTTGTCGACGAGGTAGTCCTCTCGGATGTACAGCGTCTTCGGCCGCGGCTGCCCCGCGCGTTGGGTGCTGGTGTAGCCGTGGCGGCACCTGTAGGTCGGGCGTCCGTGGTTCCAGTGTGAGTCCAACCGGCGGTCGCAAACGCCACAGCGGATCAGGCCCGCGAGCGCGAATCGGCGAGCTCGGCCGTCGGTGGTTGGTCGCGCGGCTCGGATCTGCTGCGCGGTGACGAACTCCTGTTCGGTGACGAGTGCCGGATGCGCCGCCTTCGCCGCCAGTTCCGGCGAGTCGGGCGGCCAAACGGAGCGGTGCGGCTATTCTCGTCGGGGGTGGGATTTCCGAGCCGGCGTGTGCCGGGCGTGCGCTGGATGGGATTTTGTCTTGACCGAGGTTCGAAACGTCTTCAGTGGAAGCGCAGATCGCGTTGTCCAGGTGGGGGTCCACAACGGCGATGTGTACCTTGAGGAGGGGAAACCGCCGCGACCCTTCCAAATGCCACCTCGGGTGCCGGCCTTCGTCGGTCGTGAGTCCGTGGTGGACCGCATTATGGCCGTCCTCGACCCGCAGGCAACGGAAACACCGGCGGTCGTCTCGGGACTGGCCGGCGGTGGTAAGACAGCGGTGGCTGTGCACGTGTCGCACATCGCGGCAGGTCATGGCTGGTTCCCTGGGGGAGTCCTGTTCGCTGACCTGGGAGGCTATCGGGACGTTCCGCAGAAGCCCGAAGCGGTTCTCACCAGGTTCATCCATGCGCTGGGACACCAACGGGACCGGCTTCCGACCGATCTCGAAGAGCTGACATCTGTATACCGGACTTTGCTGGCGCGGCAGGCCGAAGAATACGGCGCCACCCTGGTCGTTCTGGACAATGCGTCATCAGCCGGAGTCGTCCGCGGTCTTCTTCCGGCTGATCCCGCCCATCGGGTCTTGGTCACCAGTCGACATCGTCTGGGGCTCCTGAACGCGGTGCACGTGGAGCTTGGCGTCATGACCGGCGATGAAGCGGAGGAGCTGCTGGTGTCGCAGGCCGGTGCCGAGGTCGTCCGGTCCGATCCCGTCGCGACCCGGCGAGTCATCGGCTTCTGCGGGCACCTTCCTCTGGCTCTGCGCATCGTCGCGGCGTTGCTCGCGATCTGCGAAGGGACAACGATGGCTGACATTGCTGAAGACTTGAGTGACACCGAAACACGCCTTGATGAACTGTCCTGTGATGACGGCGCCAGCGGCGAGGTGGAAGCCGTGCGGCGCGCGTTCGACCTGTCCTATCGAAGGTTGGCCGAAGAGCAGCGACACATGTTTCGCGTACTCGCGTTGGGTTTCGGGCCGCTGGCGAACGTCGAAAAAGCTGCTGTTCTGGCCGATGTGGATCGGCGAGCGGCGAGAAGGACTCTTCGCGGGCTGAGTTGCGCCGCGCTTCTGGAACCGGCGAACCGACCCGGATGGTACCAATTCCACGACCTGGTGCATCTCTACGCGAGAGAACGTTCTCATGAGCTCGACGGAGAGGCTCGTGACGCCGCCCGGGAGAGGCTGCTGGTCCTCCACGAGCGCACCGGCAGGTCCGCCATGGCGTTGATCACCGGGTTACCGGACGAAGGTCGCTCGTTCGCTAATGTGCAGGAGGCCCTGTCTTGGTGCGAGGCCGAGCAACCAGGAGTGGCTGAGACCCTCCAATGGGCGCAAGACAAGAGTCACGATCGCGTGGTCACCCTCTTGGGTGTTGTCTTCGGGACCTATTGCGAGCACCAGGGGCGGCTCGAGGAGTCCCTGGAATTGTTGAAGACAAGCCTGGCGGCGGGTGAGCGGGCAGGCGAGCGCAAGAACCTGCAGACAGTCGAAGCGGCAGTCGCCGGTCTGCTGAGCAACCTGGGGAAGCCGGAGGAGGCTGCCCGGTACAGCAGGCAGGCCGCTCGATCCGCCCGGGCAGTCTCGGATCCGACGACAGCGTTGAACGTGCTGATCGGGGAGGGCTACGCCGCCGCTGCGGCGGGGGACAAGCGCAGAGCGGCGACGGTATGGGGGGAGGCCATGTTTAAAGCCGCGGCGGCAGGGGACACAGAGACGCAGTCGGTAATCTTGGCAGCATTGGGGGAACAGCTGCAATCCGAGGGAAAGTTTGCCGGCGCCATTGAAACCCTGGAAGGCGCTCTCGTCATTTCGGAAAAGCAGAAAGGTCGGGGGTTTGCGTCTACCGAGTGCAAGCTGGGGACAACATACCTTCTCGCAGGAAATCCGGACAAGGCCTTGAAATATCTTCGGCAGGCGGTCGCGCACAGTGCAGATGCCGGACATGCCAAAGGTGAACTTCGCGCCCGGATGATGCTGGCCGAAACCCACGGACAGCGGAAGGACTTCGCTGCCGCGCGCTCCGAAAAGCTGAAGGCTCTGGACTTGGCGGTACGGTTGGGCGACGACGATCTCGTGGCCGATCTGAAGTCGCGTCTCGGCGGCGACGACGCTGTCGGCGACCCGGAGTGACTCATCTCAGTCGATTCCAGCGTGGTCCGGGCGCACCGCCGAGGCGAGGTCCAGGCCGCCAGGGCGGCGCCGGGCTTCCCGACCGGCAGTGACGGGCTACCCGGCCGAGTCGAACCGGACATTCCGGCAATCGAGTCGGGCGCCACGTTGCCGGTTGCGGCCCGCGCCCGGCGGCGAACCCGGCGAGCGGGAGCACCAGCTCGCTCGGCAGCGGCGGGAAGAGGTTGTCGAGCCCGACGACGAGCGCCGCACGGGAGCCGCCGACGGACTCCATAAGTCCGACGGCCCAGCCGGCCACCGCGGTGAGCTCGGTGGCGACGGCCACCTGGTCGGCCTTCTTCTTCACCCAGTACGCCGGCGTCTTCACTGGGCGGACATGGAAAAACCTGGCCGTAGCGCGGCTGGACTTGGGGCAGCTCGGGAAGGCGATCCGGTGCTGGAAACGGGCACGCGCCGCATACGCCGCCGCTGACGACACAGCCGGCGTCGATCATATCGACCAGCTACTGCAAACTGTCCGACTACACCTCAACATGACTACCCGCCTGATCGCTTCCCTTCACCTTTAGCGAACCTACTGTCGGAAGCGCCCTTGCCGGCATCACGGTCTGACTATCGCCGCACCTGGAATCCCCCACGTACGACAGTCGCATTTCCCGCTCGTCAACGCACGCGCATCGGCATTACAGGACGTCCGCTTGACCTGTGACTGGCCGGCTACCATGCTATGCGCGGCCGTGCCGGTTACTTCAGGATCGACCGGTCAGGTCAGTAGAACGAGCTTTTCCCGGACAGATTCGCCCTCGGGGTGGTGCAGATCGTCGAATATCGCAGGCGCCTGCCGCCAGGCTATCAGAGCCTTGTCGCGGGCGCTGCGAAGGGCGTACACGTCGCCGATCTGGGCGAGCGTGTGTGCTTCCAATAGCGTGATCCGAGTTTCCGGTCGATGGCCAGTGATTGTTTATGAGCCGCGATTGAATTATCGTATTTGCGTAGTTGTTTGTGGGTGTGTCCGAGGGTGCTCAGCGCCGTGGCTTCGCCCTCTGTGCGGCCCAGTTCGCGGTACAGCCTGAGCGCTCGTTCGACGAGAGGCAGTGCTTCGGCTGGGAAGCCGAGTAACGCGCGTTGACGTGGAACAGCGTTGAGTGCGTCTGCCTGGCGTTGCAGGTTCGGCTGGTCGCGGGTGAGTTCCCAGGCGCGGAGGGCGTGCCGCAATGCGTCGCTGTAGCGCTGCTGCAGCTCGTACACGAGGACGTACCCGTGGTGGACGGCGACAGGACAACTGCAGCCACCGCCCGCTTGTGGCAGGAGTTCGGTGGCCTCGTCGAGGACGATCGTGGACTCTTCAATGCGGCCCAGACGCGCAAGGGCCCGAGCAAGGGCCGGCAAAATGGCCAGGCGTCCGTGGTCGTCGGTCGCCACCTCCAGCGCCCTTCGGTGCACGGCGGCTCGTTCGTGGAGCTGTCCGCTGCGGCCGAGGAAGATGTCGAGTGCCCGCGCGAGGCAGCGCACATGGTCGGCAAGCTTGTTGCGGGTGGCGAAGTCGATGACTGCCAGCAAGGTCGCGTTTTCTCGGCTCAGCCAGGCCATGGCGTCCTGGTAGCCGGACAGGTGGGGCGGCATTGACAGTGGCGGTGTGGGGCGGATCTGGCCGTCTCGGCAGGGCAGGAGGTGGCAGTCCGCCATGGTCACGGCTTTCGCGTAGAAGTCGGTGATGCTCACCTTGACGGCGTTGAGGTTTGGTTCGTCGCGTTCGGCGCACTCCTTCGTGTACACGCGGAGTTGTGGGGTTCCAGAAATCGGCTCATGTATTCTGACCTGGGGCAATGGCAGGCTCGGCGTGCAGGGCATGATCGGCAGCCATGGCGTTGCGTCTGCTCTATCTGATCTTCCTGCGGCTGGTGAGTCTGCTGGTGTTGCTTGGCCGCTCGTCGGCGTCCAACGACGTCGAGTTGCTGGTGCTACGCCACCCAAAACCTCGTCTGGACTGGGCCGACCGGGCTGTGTTCGCCGGGCTGGTCCGGCTGCTGCCCAAGACGCTGCGGACACACCGCTGGTTACCCCTGGCACGCTCCTGCGCTGGCACCGTCGACTGGTAGCCGCGAAGTGGACCTATCCACACCGGCACGGG
>NZ_JBHVXZ010000091.1:0-40756 GCF_042881395.1 Amycolatopsis sp. NPDC058278
GACACCGGCGGGCAGCCGATTGTGGGAGCGACTCACCGAGCACCTGGACCAGAGTCTGGCCGGACCCGGTCCTGCTGCCCAGTATCAAGTAGCCGCGATGAGGACGCTAGTCAAGGTAGAGTCGAGGACCTGGCATCACAGACGTTCTGACGGCTGCGCCGAGGGACATGATGGGCACATGAACGCGGCAACCCATCGGGAGGTAACGCTCCCGAGCATGCCTGCTGCACATGCGAACCCAGCTGAGCGCCACGCGCAGAGTCTCAGAACAAGCACGCGCAGGCCCGCCGGCGACGATCTCTCACCAATTAACGTGGAGCAAACCTGGAGCACAGGCACGGTGCCAACCGCATCCAGCTGCACAGGACCGCGCTCAACGGCAGCGAACTGCGCCACGCGACCAGCAGGTTCTCCATAACCGCAGGTCAGGGCCATGCTCGGCCCATACTGGCAGTGAGGGGGTCACCTACGCTGTTCTCGCTGGTCAACGACGTGCCCGCCAGTCGCCAGCACAAGTTCGATAGCGGTGATCGAGCCGGTTTGAACGATACCTTTGCAGCACGGAGTCCTCCGATGGACTCGATCGGCGCGGCGATGACATACCTGCCTGACCCGGCTGGCCGACATCGTGGTGCACACGGACCGCAGACCGATACGCATCCTCGGCACCTACATCCCCTCCCGCGACGCCACCGAAGCGAAGACCACCCGCAAGCGCACGTGGATCGATGCCTTCTACCGGGCGTACGAGGCCGCCTGGACGGCTGGTCTAACGTCGGCTTCTACTTCTTCGGCAACTTCGCCCCCAGCCGCGGCCTCAGCTTCGGCAGCAATAAGCATGGCAAGTCGAACATATTTGGGGTTCTCGCCCTCAGTCCGGCGTACTTGTTCGGCGTCCTCGGCCTCTGGGCACTGGGCGAGCTCGGCTGGTCGGCCTGCGGTCCAAGCCGGAGCTGGCCGCGACCGTGCCCTCAACGGCCAGGGCGCCGCCCAGACCGTTCCGACCCCCGAAGTAACCCACTGACTCAGGTCCGGGGGTGGCGCCGCCCCGAAGCCGCCACCCTCTGACGTGCCACCTCCGGCATCCGCTACGCAGAGTGCTCACGTATTCTTCTTCCTGGTTGGCCCCGACCAACTGGCAGACCGGGATTCCGTTGCGCCTTGCCCTGTTCCGCGGCTCCCGGCCCCACCCCGAGCACAAAACGTCACGAACAGGGCCGAGGGTTCCGTGCGTACGGCGGTCGTCGCCGAGGACAGAGCCCCCTCGACTTCTCGTAGGCGCGTGATGGGACAAGACGAAGTTGTCCGAGTTTGCCTGGGCGGGGTTGGCCATCGCGGCCATCGCCGCCCTTTCAGCCATCACGATCGTTGGCATGATCCTCGCCTTCCTCCGCCACCTGGTGGATTCGGGGAAGGACACGAAGGTCCTCACCGATGCCGCGCCTGTCGTCCGGGAACTGGGGAAGATCGTCCGTCCCTGGCTCGGTGGGCTCACCGCTCTCGCTCAGGTCTTCCGCCGCACCCCAAAGCAGGAGGACGCAAACGCCAATGGAGGTGAGCCCTCGGCGTGATCTCCGGCGGGATCCGGCGACACTACTTTGCCGGATCCCGCCGGCGCACCGCTCGAGTTGTCCACTCAAGGCCCCTTCATCCCCACCAGCTGGTACTCCCCCAGCCGGCTTCGCCGGCGCGGAAACGAGCTGCCGTGCCGGCGGATTCGCCGCCACCATGTTGCGCGAACGCCCGGTCCTATCAGGCACACGTGTCAGCGCGGAACGTCGCCGGGAAGCGCACGAAGTCGCCGACCGAGTGCTCGACCAGGCTTCCTCGGGGTTCCGGCGTCTTCTGCTGGCCACGCTCCGACCGCACCAGCAAGGTACACACGAACCGGAGCTCGTACATCTCGCCGAAGATGCGCTCCGACCACTGACCAAGGTTCCGGTCGCTTCGCCTCGTCGCACCGCTGGACCTACAACGGCGTCTCCAAATCAGTGCGCAAGCGCCGCACGGGAATGTCCGGCGCGCCACCCGACAGGCCGAGCGTACCCCCGGTCGGGTTGCGGCCCTCTGCTCTTCGCCAAGGGCACCAGGATCGTAACGCACGGCTGTACCAGACCGACTTCGTCGCGAGAAACCACTGAAATTACGGCATCAGGTTGGGGTATAGGTGACTTCCCCACTACGAATTCCCCGACTGTGGATGTTCGTCGCCGTCGCGATCGTCGTGATCGCTTTGGTCACTGGCGGTTGGCTGGTGTTCAGGCCAGGCACCGAGAGCCCAGTTGCCTCTGCGCCGACAGCGGCCTTACCCGTGCATCCTGGTGGTCCCGTCACATGGAGTCCGGACCACCACGTCGGCATCTCAGTCGGACCGGAGACCGCTCCGGACGGAACAACCGTGACCTTCAGCCCAGCACCTGATCGGCTACCGGAGGCGCCGATCTCTGCAGCCGCAGTAGTGCTCGGCGCGGCCGTGGATATCGCTCCCAGCAATCCTCTTACCGAAGCCGATGTCGTCTTCACCTTCGACCAATCAACCGTGCCATCGAGCGCGGCGTCGCCGGGAAAGCCCCTGCCCACTATCGAAAACGCGGGTATCGAAGTCTTCAACGAGGCGATCGGAACCTGGATTGCCATCCCCAGCACCATCGATCGGGAGCACAACCAAGTACGTGCGCACGCACCGCACTTCAGCGACTACCGGCTCGCCATCGGCAAGATCGGCTCAGTGCTGATCAACGGCGCTAAACGCGGCGTGACCGTCGTCTACGACGCCACGATGTCGCTTGTCGACCACTTCCGACAAGCTATCTTCGGTCTGTTCACCGACATCTATCGCGACCTCACCGGCACCTTCGACGACAGCAAGTACCGGTGCGACACACAAGATCCCGCTTACCAAGTCGATATAGCGGACGCAACCCGTCAGCACAAGATCGCCGCGTGCGTCAAGAAAGCCGATGGCAACACAAGCCAGGTTCTGATCAAGAACGGACTCGCCGCACCCCTGGTCTTCCACAGCACCGTGACGGGAATCTCGCCAGAGTTTAGCTCGGAGACCGATGTCGTCGCGATGGCACGCAACTTCGCGGGGCTCCTCCTCGGCAACGCCTACGTCTCCGGTCTCGAAACAACGTCGTTCAGCATCAGCCCGAAGGCTCCGGATACCGTCAACATCGACGGATCGGTCTCCTGGGTCGCGGTTGCCATCGACATGGCTCTGGCCGCTGTCACCGTCATCCTGCCCGAAAGCAAAGCCACAACGACCGAATACCGCACTACGCTCATCGAGGTCCAGAAGAGACTAATGGTCGAGCTCAGGCGGGGCACGTTGCGTATCACCGCCGAGCGCTCGACCACGATCCTGCAAGAAGTGATCCGCGAGACCAAGGTTTCGTCAACCGCTGCGGGACAGGCCACCTTGGTGCTCGACACGCTCAACTGCGTTGCAGCCGGCACAAATGCGACAGTTACCGCGCACGACTGGGTCGCAGCGACCGAAGCTATCACGACGATCATCAAGAACTGCCTCTCGACCGCAGCCAAAGCGGTCAGCTTCACCGATGTGAAAGTCATGCTCGACGCGCTCGGATCCATCGCGTCGACAGTGAAGACGATTCCCGAGATCGGACAGCTGGCCGCAATGCGGATTCTTGCCCTCTTCGGGCAAGACGCGACCACGGTCAGGTTCACGATCAGACGGGGCGAACCGTGGTCGGCCCGATCGTTGACGTTGACCTCGCACGGGCTCGGCGCGGTCAAGATCGGCATGACAGCCGCCCAGGCACAGCGGGCCGCAGGCGTGGTCACCGCAGGACCCAACGGCGCCGGATGCCTCATGTACGGGACCGGAACCAACCCGAACGACGTCGGACAACCGAGCTGGCGCACAGACCAGGCCGGGCACGTTGAACTGATCTTGACCGGCGGCCCCTTGTACGGTCGAAGCCCGTCACAGAGTATTCACACGCCCGAAGGGATCGGGCTAGGTGATCCGCTCGAAAAAGTTCTCGCTGCCTACAAGAGGCACGCGGATCGTCGCATCGACATCTACGACACCACCGTGGTGACCGTGGACAGTGGCGACGGCACCGCACTGCGATTCGACTTCTCAGACGGCTTGACGGTCGCCAGCATGGAGGCCGGCCGCACCGGCGTCATCGGTTTCACCGAGACATGTGGCTGACAACCTCGATCACCACGTCCCACAGGTAGTGGTGGTCAACCATCACCGCACCGTCCTCCGAGCGCCCGCCCAGCTCGGAGGGAGTGATCACGTCCGATCCCGAACCCTGATGAATCGGGTTCGCTGGTGACCACCGCGATGGTGAACCCGCCGTCCGCGATGGGTCGTGGGAAGCATGCGTCCCGACCAGGACGACCCAGGGTTACCAATCCGTTACGTCCAAGCCATCCACGAAGTACCGAAACCACGGTTACAGCAGGTCGACGCGCGGTCGTTGGACGATCGTCAAGATAGACACTAAATCGCCCCTACCCATGGGTAGCAAAAAAGCCCAGGTCGTTGACCTGGGCTTTGCTCCCCCGCTTGGACTCGAACCAAGAACCCTCCGGTTAACAGCCGAATGCTCTGCCAGTTGAGCTACAGGGGAATGTGGCTCACTTCCGGTGCCGGTCTCTCCGACCGACAAGAAGAACTTTAGCCCATGCCCGTACCGCCTCTGACACCACCCCCCACTTGGCGCAACCGCCCCCGCGGGGGCGGTTTTCCTGGACAATGGACAGTCGGACGACCTAACGACGGAAGGCGTGGACGCGGATGAAGAAGTTCCTGCTGGGGGCAGGCCTGGGGTACGTACTGGGCGCCAAGGCAGGGCGGGGGCGGTACGAGCAGCTCGTGCGCACCTACCGCCGGGTCGTCGACCACCCCATGGTCCAGGGCGCCGCCGGTGTTGCGCGGGCCAAGATCGGGGAGAAGCTCAAGCGCTGACGCGGGCCACGAAGAACACGCGGCGGAACTCGAACCACGTCGTGCCGGCGGCGCGGGCCGGGTAGGCCGCGGCCAGGCGCGGGGCCAATGCCGCGCGGAATCGCTGCCACTCCGCGTCGGTCAGGGCCGCGCGGATCGGGCGCAGCGCCGTGCCCGTGATCCACTCCAGCACCGGCGAAGGGCCGCGCAACGGCTGGACGTACGTCGTCTCCCAGGCGTCGACGTCGCAGCCCGTGTCGGCCAGGAGGTTCGCGTACTCCAGCGGGGTCGACACCGCGTCGTCCTCGCGCAGCACCACCTCGGCCAAGCGGGACGCCCAGGCCGGGTCCGCCGCCAGTTCGCGCGTCAGCACGTGCGATGGCGCTCTGAAGTTGCCCGGGACCTGCACCGCCAGGTAGGCGCCCGCGGGCAGCGCGGCCGCCCATCGGCGGAGCAGCGCAGCGTGGTCCGGCACCCACTGCAGGACGGCGTTCGACACCACGACGTCGGTGTCCGGCGCCGGCGTCCAGTCGCGGACGTCCAGCAACGCCGCGTCGAGGCCGCGCGCGCGGGCCGCGGTCACCATTTCGGGTGAACTGTCGCCGCATTCCAAGGTCGCCGAGGGCCAGCGGTCCCGCAGCGACACGGTCAGGTTGCCCGGGCCGCAGCCCAGGTCGACGACGCGCCGCGGTGCCGAAGCGCCGATGCGCGAGATCAAGTCGTAGAACGGCCGGGCCCGCAGGTCGGCGTAGTCGAGGTACTTGCCCGGGTCCCACACGGTCGCCTCCCAAAACAGTACGCCTGTACTGAGTACGAGCGTACTGCTACTCGGCCGGGTTGACCAGCTTCGCGGCGGCCTGCTCGGCGATGGCCTCGACCAGGGCGATGTCGGTGCCGGGGTCCGGCCGGACCTGCAGCACGGTGCCGTCGCGGCCGGGCACCTTGCGCTGGACGAACCACGCTCCCCCGGACCCGATCTCCTGCCGGTGCCGCGAGCGGATCGAGCCCTCGACGCGCTGGTAGGCCTCGCGCGGCACCTTGCCCGGCGACGGCAGCCGGAAGCGCACCGGCGGGAGGTCGGCCAGCAGGACCGCCGCACCCGCCGTGCCCACCTCGGACGACTCCGTCAGCGTGAAGACGCCGTCCGCCCAGGCCGCTTTGCCGATGAGGTGCCAGCCGACGCGGCGAGCGCCGTCCTCGGCGGGGATCCACAGGCCCAGGGCCGTCACCACCAGGTGGCCGCCGCCCTCGACCGGGGCGCTGTCCACGGCGTCTTCACCCGGCGCGAGCGAACCGGCGAAGTCCGCGGGCGTGCGGTCGCCCAGCAACCGGCGCAAGAGATTCATCTCAGCTCCACGCGCCGGCGGCCGCCTGCTCGCCCAGCGACTTCTTGTACTGCTCCAGCGCGACGAGGTCGCCGAACAGCGCGCGGTAGTCGTCCGGCGCTTCGACCGGCGACAGCCGCTGCAGCTTCCCCTTGATCTCCGCGATCTGCCGCCCGACGAGGCCCTCCTGCAGCCGCGCGAGGATCGACGAGATGTACCGGGAGTCGACTTCGTCCTTGGCCTGCAACGGTTCCACGGCCAGCTCCGACAGCACCCGCCGGACCGTCCCTTCCGGACAGTGCGGAGCCGCCGCGTCCAGCAGCGCCGGGCCGGTCAGGCCCGAACCCGCGCCGCCGGCCTTCAACACCGCCTCGTGCACCGCGACGTACACCGGGTGCGTGAACGCCTCCAGCGGCAAGGCGTCGTACTCCGGCCCGGCGATCGCGGGCTGCTGCAGTGCGGCCTTCAGCGCCTCGCGCTGCACGGCGAACCGCGGGTCCTTCGGGGCCGGACGCGCGACGTCCTGAGCCGCCGGAGCCGCGGGAGCGCCGACGCGCGCGGGCTGGCGCAGGGGCGCCCCGCCACGCTTGTCCGTCGCGCCCGCACTGCCGCGGACGCGGTTGACTACCTGCGCGACGTCCTGCCAGCCCACCCACCAGGCGAGCTTCGACGCGTAGCCGTCGCGGGCCGCGCGGTCCTTGATCGACGCCACCATCGGCACGGTCTTCTGCAGGGCCGCGACCTGCCCGTCGACCGAGTCGAGGTCGTAGTTCTTCAGCGTGCTGCGGATGACGAACTCGAACAGCGGCGTCCGCCGCGCGACCAGGTCCTTCACCGCGCTGTCGCCCTTGGCCAGGCGCAGCTCGCAGGGGTCCATGCCGTCCGGCGCCACCGCGATGTACGTCTGGCCGGCGAACGTCTGGTCGCCTTCGAACGCCTTGAGCGCCGCCTTCTGGCCCGCTTCGTCGCCGTCGAAGGTGAAGATGACTTCGCCGCGGAAGGCGTCGTCGTCCATCATCAGCCGGCGCAGCACCTTCATGTGGTCTTCGCCGAACGCCGTGCCCGACGACGCCACCGCCGTCGGCACGCCGGACGCGTGCATCGCCATGACGTCGGTGTAGCCCTCGACCACGACCACCTGGTGCCGCTTCGCGATCTCGCGCTTGGCCAGGTCGAGGCCGAACATGACCTGGGACTTCTTGTAGATCGGCGACTCGGCGGTGTTGAGGTACTTCGCCGAGATGCGGTCGTCGTCGAACAGCCGCCGTGCGCCGAACCCGACGACCTCGTTGCCGACGTCGCGGATCGGCCAGACCAGCCGCCGGTGGAACCGGTCCATCGGGCCGCGCTGGCCCTCCTTGGACAATCCCGCCGTGAGCAGCTCCTTGACCTCGAAGCCGCGGTTGAGCAGGAACTTCGTCAGCTTGTCCCAGCCGCCGGGTGCGTACCCGCAGCCGAACGTCTTCGCCATGGCGGCGTCGAACCCGCGCTCGGACAGGAAGTCCCGCGCCGGGCGTGCCTCGTCGGTGACCAGCTGCTCGGCGTAGAACTCCTGGGCCGCACGGTGTGCCTCGATCAGCCGGCTGCGGCTGCCGCGGTCGCGCTGGATCGTCGCGCCGCCGCCCTCGTAGGTGAGCCGGATGCCGACCCGGTCGGCCAGCCGCTCGACGGCCTCCACGAACGTGATCAGGTCGATCTTCTGGACGAACTTGATCACGTCGCCGCCCTCGCCACAGCCGAAGCAGTGGAAGGTGCCGTGCGTGGGACGGACGTTGAACGACGGGGTCTTCTCGTTGTGGAACGGGCAGAGCCCCTTCAGGCTGCCCCCACCGGCGCGGCGCAGGGCCACGTACTCCCCGACGACCTCGTCGATCCGGTTCCGCTCGCGCACCTCCGCGATGTCGCTCTCCCGAATCCGTCCTGCCACGTCATCCACTCTAGTCTTGCCACTTGCGGCACACTCGGGGCATGGCCTCCACGCCCACCGCCCAGGACACCCTCGCCACGGAGTTCGCCGCGCACCGCAGTCACCTCATCGGGGTGGCCTACCGGCTGACCGGCACGCGCGCCGACGCCGAGGACGCGGTCCAGGAGTCGTGGCTGCGGCTGGCCGGCCTGGACGACGCCGGCCGCGCGGCGATCCGCGACCTGCGGGGCTGGCTGACCACGGTCGTCGGCCGGATCTGCCTCGACCGGCTCAAGTCGGCCGCGGCGCAGCGGGAGCGCTACGTCGGCAACTGGCTGCCGGAGCCGGTCGTCACGCCGTTCGGGCGGCCGGTGAGCGAGGACCCCCTGGACGTCGCGGTCCGTGACGACGGGCTGCGGATGGCCGCGCTCGTCGTCCTCGACAAGCTGACGCCGGAGCAGCGCGTCGCGTTCGTGCTGCACGACGCCTTTTCGGTGCCGTTCGCGGAGATCGCGGACGCCCTCGGCGTCTCGGTCGACGCCGCGCGCCAGTACGCCTCCCGCGGCCGCAAGGCCCTCGCCGACGCCGACCCGGCGCCGCGCGTCCCGCTGGACGACCAGGCGAAGATCCTCGAGAAGTTCGTCATCGCCCTGCAGGCCGGCGACATCCAGGCGATCACCGAGCTGCTCGCCCCGGACGTCGTGCTCATCGGCGACTCGAACGGCAGGGGCCGGACCACGCGCCAGCTCATCGTCGGCGCGGACAAGATCGCCCGGTTCTTCGTGGGCCTCACGAGCAAGTACCCGCCCGGCGTGCTCACCGGCGGCACGCCGGTGCTCGTCAACGGCGATCTTGGCGTGTACCTGGCGCCGCAGCCCGGCCAGGACGGCTTCTTCGCCCTCGACGAGCACGTCCAGGCGATGACCGTCCGCGACGGGAAGATCGTGGCGATCTACGACGTCGTGAACCCGGACAAGCTGGCCCGGATCACGCGTCCCGGCGCTTGACCTGCACGATCCCGGCGGCCAGCAGCACGAGCGCGAAGACGCCGAAGTAGGCCAGCGCCCAGCCCGGGCTCAGCGGCGAGTCGGACAGGACCGCGGCGTTGCCGCCGTCCCGGCCCGCGTTGGCCTCCCCGCTCCCGCTGAGGAACTTCGTGACGGCGTTCAACGGCAGCCACTGGTGGATGGCCCGGCCCGCCCGCGGGATCAGCTGGACGACGTTCTCCGCCATGAGCGGGTAGACGACGAGCACGGCCACGGCGCCGGCCGTGTACCGCACGAGCAGGCCGACGCCGACCCCGCAGACGGCGGCCAGCGCGAACACCGGTCCGGTGCCGGCGACGATCCGCCAGTCCGCGGCGCTGTCCAGGGCGAGGTCGGCCTCCGGCGCGAGGACCCTGGCCACCAGCCAGGCCGTGAACGCGGCGGCTTCGCCGAGCAGGAAGGTGTACCCGGCGACGAGCGCGGCCTTGGCCAGCAGCACCGGGCTCCGGCGCGGCACGGCCTGGAAGGTGCCGTGGATCGTGCCGGAGTGGTACTCGCCGGTCACCGCGAGCGCGGCCAGCACCAGCACGGCGACCAGGGCGAGCTGCGAGCCGAACTGGGTGCTCGCGACCGTGGGCGGCAGGCGGGACTCGCCGGCGCTGAGCGCGGTGATCGCGGCCGGGAAGGCCA
The DNA here is from genome assembly GCF_042881395.1 of Amycolatopsis sp. NPDC058278. Lineage (NCBI taxonomy): Bacteria > Bacillati > Actinomycetota > Actinomycetes > Pseudonocardiales > Pseudonocardiaceae > Amycolatopsis > Amycolatopsis sp. NPDC058278. Next base: position 9,838 of record NZ_JBHVXZ010000091.1, read on the forward strand.
GTGCGACCAGGGTGAAGACACCGCACACCCAGGGGGTGGCGATGCTGAAGAGCTTGATCCGTTCACTGGCGACGAGGTGCATGCCGGAACGGTCCCGCGGCGGACCCCGGTGGCGCGTCCCACCGGGGTCGGGTTCGGCGCCTCCTACGGGAGCGGGACCCGGCACGCGTCGCCGGAGGTGAAGCCCTGGTCGACGATGCCGAGCGCGCTGTTCATCCGGGCCCGGGAGTTCTCCAGCGCGATCTGGTAGGTCAGCTCGAGGACGCCGTCGCGGCCGAACTCGCGCTCCAGCTCGGCGACCTGGTCGTCGGTCACCGTCACCCGGTCCGACGACATCGCGTCGGCGTAGGCGAGCGCCAGCCGCTCCTGGTGGCTGAAGGCGGGCGAGGTCGCGTAGTCGTCGATCTTCGTGAGCCGCTCGATGTCGAGGCCGTCGTGCTTCTGCAGCATGGTGCCGAAGTCGACGCACCAGGAGCAGCCGATCCGCGTCGCGACCCGGTAGACGGCGAGCTCCCGCACGTTCGCAGGGATCTTCTTCGCCGCCCGCTCGGCCAGCAGCTCGTGCACCACGGACGTCCGCAGCAGGGCGGGGTGGTGCGCGACGACGGCCATCGGCTCGGGCACCGCGCCGAAACGGCGGCCGGCGATCCGGTAGACGAGCTTGAGGAAGAGCCCGGCTTCGGACGTCTTCTTGGCGGGGATGCGCGGCATTTCGGTCTCCTTCGTCTCGGTGCTACGAACTGGACGAGACGGCTTCCGGAGACGTGACGACCGGCGACGTGAGCCACGCCACCAGCATCGTCACGGCCGCCGCGGCGAACACGACGGTGAGGCCCGGCGTGGCCAGCCCGCCGGTCGTGGCCAGCGCGAGCCAGCCGAACACCGCGGCCCCGGCCAGGCCGCCGGCCTGCCGGGCGAAGGTCAGCGACCCCAGTGTGACGCCGAGCAGTGCCCGGTCGGCCCGCGTCTGGCCGAGGACGGTGTAGGCGGAGGTGCAGACGGCGAAGGCCGCGCCGATCGCGAACAGGCCCGGGGCGAGGAGCCAGGGTTCGCCGTCGAGGGCGGCCGCCACGGCGATCGCGGTGAGCCCGGCCGTGCCGAGCAGGCAGCCGGACCGGCCCCACGCCGTCATTTCCGGGTGCCGCCGGGCCAGTGCGGCGAAGGACGCCGACAGGACGAGCTGTCCCGCGGTCATGGCGACGAGCAGCAGCCCGGTGCCCGCCGCGCCCGCACCCGAAGCGGCGACCAGGGCGACGTAGGTGAAGGTGCCGTAGAGCGCGGCACCCGCCAGGCCGTTGACCACCACCGCGCGCTTGAGGACGGCGTCGGCGAACACCTTCGGCGAGATCAGCGGGCTCGGCGTGCGGCGCTGCCGCCGGACGAACAGGAAGCCCGCCACCACGGTCGTCCCGAGCAGCACCGGCGTCCACAGTGGACTTTTCGCGAGCGCGTCGAAGGTGCCGAGCGCGACGACGGCGGCGCCCGCGACGGTCAGCAGCACGCTGCCCAGGACGTCGAACCTTTCCTCGCCCCGGCGTGGTTTCACGGGGAGCCCGCGCCACCCGAGGACGAGGGCGGGCACGCTCAAGGGCAGGTTGACCAGGAAGATCCACCGCCAGCCGGGCCCGGCCGCGAGCAGTCCGCCCAGTGGCGGCCCGCCCAGGGTGGCGGCCGCGAAGACGGCCGTCTGCCAGCCCTGGCGGCGCAGCAGCTCGTCGCGGTCGAACAGCTCGCCGAGCGCGCTCATCGCCGTGACGATCAGCCCGCTCCCGCCCAGGCCCTGCAGCGCGCGGGCGGCGATCAGCGAGCCGAGATCGGGCGCCGCGGCGCACCACGCGGAGGCTGCGGCGAAGACGAGGACCGACAGCGCGAAGGAGATCCGGCGGCCGTACAGGTCACCGAGCCTGCCGTGCAGCGGCGTCGCGACGGTCAGGGTCAGCAGGCCGGCGGCGGTGACCGCGACGAGCCCGGTCCGGGCGTGCAGGTCGGCGCCGATCGACGGCAGGGCGGCGGTGAGGACCAGGCCGTCCAGCTGGGCCATGGCCATGCCGAGCAGGAGGCCGGCGTAGGCGAGGTTCCGAGATGTGTGCATAAAGCACACGTTATAACGTGTCTTATGCACACATCAAGCGAGGGCGGCCCGGCCCTGTTCCGCCTGGTCCGGCACTGGGCGCGCCAGTGGGCCCCGGACGTCGTCGAGCGCTTCGCCGCCGGCGCGCCGCCGTCGTGGACGGTGCCGAACCTGTTCGTCATCCAGGCGATCGACGGTGCGGCCGGCGAGGAGGTGACCGTCGCGGACGTGGCGCACCAGCTGGGCATCGACCGCTCGGTCGCGAGCCGGATGGTGAGCGAAGCGGCGCGAGAAGGTTTCGTCGAGCGTTCGACGTCGACGCGCGACGCGCGACGCGCGGTCTTGACTCTCACGGACGCGGCGAAAGAGTTCCTCGACGCTTCGCGGGCCCACCAGCGTCAGGCGTTCGAAGCACTGGTGGGCCACTGGCCCCAGGAGGACCGCGAGCGGTTCGCCGGCTACCTGAGCCGGCTCGCGGACGAGGTCCTCGGTTAAGCCAGGATCGCGTTCAGCGCTTCCCAGGCGTGCCAGGCCCGGGTGACGCCGAACTGGGCGTTGAACCGCAGGGCCGCCCGGACGTCCTCCGGCGACGCCCCGCCCCGCAGCGCGCGCCCGACGTGCGTGCGGAAGGTGTCGGCCAGGGTCTGGTAGTGGACGTCGACACTGAGGCTGACCAGGCCGCGCTCACGTTCGCTGAGCGTGCCCGGCCCGTGTCCGGTGCGCATCCGCGACTGCAGGTCGAAGTAACCGGTGAAGTGCGGGTCCAGCTCGGTCAACCGGGCCCGCACCGCCTCCGGCAGCGGGCTGGGTGCCGCGTCCGGGCCGGTCGACACCAGCTCCGCAGCCAGGGGTTCGGCATCCGGACGCGCCAGGCCGAGCTCCGTCTCGAGTTCGGTGATCCGTTCGATCCCGGCGGCGGCAGCGTGGTAACCGCAGTCGTACGAGACGAACCGCAGCAGTTCGCGGATGTCCGCTGTGGACACCCCGGCCGCGAGCCCGGTCCGCACGTGAGCCGCGAACGCGAGGCCGAGGCTCGCCTGGCAGACGTCGGCCGTGACGCACAGGAACGTCTTCTCCCGGTCGGTCAGCTCGGGAATCGACCGGACGTACTTCGCGGTGGCCCCGACCATCTGGGCGAAGACCGGGTCGAGCGCGGCCAGCCGGTCGAGGTTCGACGGCGTTTCGGTGGTGGTCAAGTTCATGCTCCCTCAGGTGGATGAACATTCGTAGCGCTACAGTTGTAGTGCGAGTGACGCTACACCTGTAGCGCAATGGGTGTCCAGCTACACTGGGTGCCGATGGAAGAGACCAGACGCCGCCCGAACGCGCGCGGCCAGGGCGAACTGCTGCGCAACGAGATCGTCACGGCCGCCGTCCGGATGCTCGACGAGCTCGCCGACGACGAGGCACTGTCCCTGCGGGCGGTCGCCCGCGAGGTGTCGATCGCGGCGACGTCGGTCTACCTGCACTTCCCGGACCGCGACGCCCTCGTGCTGGCCGCCATGCAGCGCTGCCACGAGGAGCTGGTCGGCGTCGGCGACGAGGCCGCCGCGGCGGCCTCCGGCCCGGCGGCCGCGCTCCGCGCCCGGATCCTGGCGCAGGCGGCGTGGGCGCAGGAGCATTCCGGGCTCTACAAGGTGCTCCACGAGAGCAAGGTCCACCGGCGGCTCGGAATGCCGTTCAAGGAGGTCATGGTCGCCCGCACGGTCGAGGCGGTCCAGGCATGCATGGACGCCGGCGTGGCCCCGGCCGACGACCCGACCACGGTCGCGATCGACCTGCGGACCGCCGTCAACGGCATGCTGGCCCAGCGGATCAACGAGCCCGACCTGCCCTGGCCGCCCGCGGGCGAGCAGCTGGACCGGTTCCTGGTCAAGCTGGTGGGCCTGCGGCTCTAGGGTCCGGCTACTCCCCCGCGCTGCCGTCGATCGACTCGCGGAGCAGGTCGGCGTGGCCGTTGTGGCGGCTGTACTCCTCGACCATGTGGACCAGGATCCAGCGCAGGGTCGGCGCGCTGCCGTCCCGCCGGGGACGCCGGGCCCGCTGCGCCAGGTCGCCGTTCGCCAGTGCTTCCGTCACCGCCGCCCGTGAGCGCTCGACCGCGTTCGCCCAGAGTCCGCGCAGCTGGTCCGGGGTGTCGTGCGCGGCGGAATCCCAGTCCCAGTCCGGCGTCGCCGCCCAGTCGATCGCGTCGAACGGAGCCATCCGGTCACGGCCCTGCAGCACGTGGCCGAACCAGTGGTCCTCCACGTAGGCCAGGTGCTTGAGCAGCCCGCCGAGCGTCATCGTGGACGGCGGGTGCGTCGCGCGCAGGCCCGCCGCGTCCAGTCCGGCGCACTTCCAGGCCAGCGTCGCGCGGTGGAAGTCCAGGAAGCCGAGGAGCGTGGTCGCTTCGTCACCGTCGAGGGGCGGTTCGGGCCGGCCCTGTTCGTCCACAGTGGTCACGACGCCGACGCCGTCAACGGGCGGACGTCCCAGATCCACACCCCGCCGACGAACTCCGCGGGCTTGCGCAGCAACAGCTCCACAGTGGACTTGAGCGCTTCTTGGTTCTGCCGCGGCCCCACCACGAGCACGTTCGCCTTCCAGGCCCGCAGGTCCGCGAGCGCCTGGGTGCGGTCGGCCTCGGTGACCTCCGCCGCCTGGCCGGTGCGCTCGACCTGGGCGAACAGGTCCGACGTCGGCAGCGGGACGGCGCCGTAGCGGCCGCGGCGGTCGTCCGGGGACGTGGGGCCGACGAAGTAGCCCTCCGGCATCGGGTAGCCGAGGCCCGCGTCGACCTGCCAGTGCAGCGGCTCGGCCTCCCCGGTGCTCGGCAGCGGCACCGGCACCAGCGAACCGCCCGGGGCGACGTACTGGCGCCAGATCCCGTCGGCGAAGAACGGCGGCGAGAGGGGACGCTGGTGCGTCACCAGCTCCGTCGGCGCGATCGGCAGCAGCACCGCCACCACCGCGCCGATCCAGATCATCCGCAGCGGGAAGGCGGGTTTGCCGTCGGACGGCGCCGGCTGCTCGGCCGCCGCCGTCCAGACCCGGTGCGTCGCGATCGCCAGGAGCGCGCCTGCCACCGGGATGCAGCCCATCGCGAGCCGGGACTCGAGCAGCGAGTCGAGCAGCGGCAGCTGGCCCAGCCACTTCCACGGGCCGGCGAAGCCGGTGTCCTCGTGCGCCACCGTGATCTCGACGCCCAGCGACAACACGGCCATCACGTACATCGTGATCGCGAGCGCCCGCGAAACGACGTCGCGCCACAGCCAGATCGTCAGCATCACCATGAGCGCGATCAGCGGCCAGCCGAAGAAGGCGTTCTCCTCGGTGCGGTTCATCGAGACGTCCGCGGCCGCCTCGGGCGCGCCGGCGACCGACTGCGTCGCGAAGCGGGTGAACGCCGCGGTGTCATTGCCCGCCGAACCGTGCAGCAGCGAGTGGAAGCTCTGCGGGCCGAAGAACTGCCAGTACAGCGGGAATCCGGCGATCAGCAGCGCGACGACCGCGCCGCTCCCGATGCCCTTGCCCAGCGGCGCCAGCATGCCGCGGATCTCCGCGCGGCGCGGGATCAGGTACGCCACCACGAAGACGAGGAAGGTGAGCGCGAAGATGGCCAGGGGCTCTTCGCCCAGCAGGATCTGCCACGCGACGAGCAGCCCGAGCATGATGCCGTTGCGCACCGGGCGCTCGTTGCGCGCGATCTGGATCGTCTTGAGCGCGATGAACGGCAGCACGAACAGCACGACGAAGTTCGGGTGCGCGTTGCCGTGCGAGATCATCGGCGGCGCGAAGCCGCAGAAGGCGCCGCCGATCGCGGCCGCCGTCCGGTTCGGCACCAGGTGCCGGGAGAACACCCAGTACCAGCCGGTCGCGGTGCCGGCGAGGCCGGCGGTGAGCACGATCGCCCAGGTCAGCGTCGCGCCGAAGGTCAGCGTGATCGGCGCCAGCGGGATGTTCAGGCCGAACATCGCCGCGTTCGCCGCCATGTTGACGCCGAGCGGGTAGTTCTGCAGGTCGGTGGTGAACGGGTTCTGGAAGTGGAGGACGGCCTTCGCGACGACCGTCGAGTACCACTCCCACTGGCTCTGGTCGGCCCCGCCGTTCCAGAGGTAGCCGCGCTTGAGGTCGAACCACAGCCCGTTGTAGAGCAGGATCGTGAACAGCAGGAACCCGCCGGTGATCGCGGAGTCCTGCCACGCCCAGCGCTTCGGGCCTTCGGGGAGTTCGGGAGCGGGTGGCACCAGCTCGGGGACGGCTTCGGACTTCAAGCTCACGGTTCGACCACCCTGGCGACGAAGTAGAGCGCCCCGGTCCCGGCGTGCCGGACCAGCAGCAGGAACGGCCGGTCCACCGTGACGGCGACCGGGTCGTCGATCATCATCGAGGTGAGGCGCATGACCAGCGCGGTGGCCGCGGCCCCCTCGAAGCCCTGTTCGTCGACGCGCAGCACGGCCTGGTGCACCACCTCGGACACGAGCAGCCGCGGATCCGGCGTGAGCCCGCTCAGGTCGGCCTTGTCGGTGAACATCGTCCGCACACCGAGGCCGCGCAGCACGCCGCCCAGCAAGCTGGACACGTCGAGCGAAACCTTGGGAAGCGCGAGTTCCACCCGCTTGAAGCGGATTTCGCCGAGCAGGCGCGTCAGGGACGGCTGGTCGAGCCGGGGTTCCGCTTCAGCGAGTTCGCCGTCGGGCAGCAGCACCACGGCCTGCAGGCCACCGGCCGCGGCGAGCTGCACCACCTGCCAGCCGTCGCGGTGCGCGTAGCCGAGACTCTCGCTGAGCCACATGGTCGGCACGTCCCGGGTGCCGGACGGCGCGTGGAACGCCGCGTCCGAGGTGTTGGCCTCGCGGAACGGCAGTTTCCAGGCGGCTTTCAGGTAAAGCGCGTTGACCAGCACGGCCGCGACGTCGGAGTCGATCGAGCCGGGCGGCAGCAGGTGCGGGATCAGCCCACGGGTGGTGCGCTCGACGTCGTCGTTGATCAGCGCGCGAGCGGCCTCGGGCTCGTTTTCGAAGGGCGCGCTCGCGACGGCGGCCCCGGGCCACTCGGCGAGTTCGGCCTTGAAGGAGTCCTCGAGCGGAAGGCGGTCGTCCGCCCACAGCGTGTTCGCGACGGCCAGCTCGGGCTGTTCCTTGCTGTGCGTCTCTTCGACGAGCTGGGCGGCCTCCCGCAGCAGGGCGGTCTGCTCACCCGGGTCGCCGAGCAGGGCGACCAGCTCGTCGCGGGTCTGCCCCCGGGCCGCGCGGGCGGCGAGGGTCAGCGCGCTGGCCACGGAATACGGCGAAAAACAGGTGTTCCCGCCCCCGGCACCGAGGGCCGAGTGGACGGCGAGCGCGAACCGGAGGTGGCTGTCCGTGGCCATGCGGGCGAGACTACCGGAACGCCACCCCCACCGGCCGCCTGCGCGCAAGTCCACCCGAGGATGACAAATCCCCCGACCGCGGCCCGGAGCCGAATGCCGGATCGCCGGACGGCGCCGACCGGCCGGTGTCAGCGGTGGAGGCGGGTCACGTGCCAGGAGTACCAGGCGTGGGCCTGGGCGTCGGTGAGGGAGGCGACCTGGTCGACCACCACCCGGAGCAGGGCGGCGTCGTCCGCGGCCGCGTTCCAGGCCGGGGCGAACAGCGGGTCGAGGGACTCCGGGGCCCGGCGCGCCAGGGCGTGGACCAGCTCGGCCAGCAGCTCGCGCTGGCCCTCCTGCATCGCCAGCCGGCGGCGGTCGCTCATCACGTACCGCAGGGCCAGCGCCTTCAGCAGCGCCACCTCCGCCGCCACCTGCTCCGGGACGCACAGGTTCGCCCGGTAGCGCCCCAGCGGCCCCTCGCCGAACTTCTCGCGCGTGCCGGTGACCGCCGCCGTCGTGAAGCGGCCGACCAGCTCGCTCGTAAGCCGTTTCAAAGCGACCTGGGCGCCCGGCGAACCGTCCGGCTCGGCCGAGGCCAGTGCCGCCACCACCGGCAGCGCCAGCAGTTCCGTGGCCGCATCCTCCAAAGTGGACACCGACTGCGCGGAGAAGTGCTTGGCGGCGGCCTCGGCGACGGCCGCGCGTTCGTCCGGGTGGGCGAGCACGCGCAGCTTGATCCGGCCGGCCAGCACCCCGTCCTCGACGTCGTGCACCGAGTACGCGACGTCGTCCGCCCAGTCCATGATCTGGGCCTCCAGGCACCGCTGCTCCGCCGGCGCCCCCGAACGGAACCACTCGAACACCGGCACGTCGTCGCCGTACACGCCGTACTTCACCTGCCCCGGCCGGCGCGGCCACGGGTACTTCGTGGTCGCGTCCAGGCACGCGCGGGTGAGGTTGAGCCCCACCGGGTCACCCTCGGCGGACAGCAGCTTCGGCTCCAGCCGGGTGAGGATGCGCAACGTCTGCGCGTTGCCCTCGAACCCGCCGCACGCGCTGGCCACCTCGTCGAGCGCACGCTCGCCGTTGTGCCCGAACGGCGGGTGCCCGATGTCGTGCGCCAGGCCCGCGGTGTCCACCAGGTCCGGGTCGGCGCCCAGCTCGTCGGCGATGCCGCGGCCGATCTGGGCGACCTCCAGCGAGTGCGTCAGCCGGGTGCGCGGGACACCGGTGACCTCGGCGCCCTCCCCCGGCCCGACCACCTGGGTCTTGCCGGCCAGCCGCCGCAGCGCGGCGGAGTGCAGCACCCGGGCGCGGTCGCGGGAGAACGCGCTGCGCCCGTCCGCCCGGGCGCCGGGCAGCGCCGCACCCTTCGCCGGCTCCGGCAGCAGGCGGGCGGTGTCGTGCTCGGTGTAGTCCACCCGACCAGCCTAAACGGGCCCACCGACAAAACGCCTAACCCAGGAACGTCGCGAACAGGTCGTCGGCCGGGGTCTTGGTCAGCCGGTAGTACAGCAGCGCGCCGGTCTCACGCACGATGTACCGCACCTGGGTGACGCGCTCCTGGACGATCGGTCCGCTGTGCGTCGGCGCGGTCCAGGCGTCCAGGCCCAGGTCGCCGGCCATCGTCCGGGCGCGGAAGGAGTGCCACGGGTCGCTCACCAGCACCGCCGTGCGCCAGCCGCGGGCCTCCACCTGCTGGGCGACCGCGCGCAGGCTCCGCAGCGTGTCGCTGCCTTCGCCGACGGCGAGCGTCGCCGTCGCCGGCACCCCGCGCCGGGTCAGCCAGAGCTGGCCGGCCCTGGCCTCGGTGAAGTTGTCTTCGGCCTTCTTGCCGCCCGCGGTGACGATCGTCTTCGCGACGCCGGCGTCGTAGAGCTGCTTGGCCTTCGCCAGCCGGGCCGCGTAGATGTCCGACGGCTTGCCGTTGTACTGGGCCGCGCCCAGCACCACGATGACGTCGGCGGGGGTCCGGTCGTTCTCGCGGGCGACCTGCCAGACCCGGAACGCCGTGCCGCCGACGAGCGCCAGCAGCAGCAAGACCGTGCCGAGGGCGATCCGGCGCGCCCAGCTCGCGAGCGACGGTTCGGTGCGTTCAGCGGTACCCATCCGCGCCATTCTTTCAGAAGCGGCTCAGAGCCAGCCACGCTCCTCGGCGACGCGCACGGCTTCGGCCCGCGTCCGGGCGCCGGTTTTGCCGATCGCCGCGGACAGGTGGTTGCGGACGGTGCCTTCCGAAAGGTGCAGGGCGCGGGCCACGTCGGCCACCGTGCTGCCGTCCTTGGCCTCCCGCAGGACGTCCCGCTCCCGGCCGGTGAGCGGGCTGACCCCGGTGGCGAGGGATTCCGCGGCCAGCGCCGGGTCCACCACACGCAGTCCACTGTGGACCCGCCGGACGGCTTCGACGAGCTGCTCCGGCGGAGCGTCCTTGACGACGAACCCGGCCGCGCCCGCCGCCATCGCCCGGGCGAGGTAACCGGGACGGCCGAACGTCGTGCAGATGATCACCCGGCACGACGGGAGCGCGGCCCGCAGGTCGGCCGCGGCCGCCAGGCCGTCCTTGCCCGGCATCTGGACGTCCAGCAGCGCGACGTCCGGCTTGGTCTCGCGCGCCGCGGCCACCACCTCGTCGCCGGAGCCGACCTGCCCGACCACTTCGATGTCGTTCTCGAGGCCCAGCACGGTGGCCAGTGCCCCGCGGACCATGGCCTGGTCGTCGGCCAGCAGTACCCGGATCAAGCGAGTCCTCCCGCGGGTTCGGCACGCACGGCCGGGGTGGCCGGGCTCGGTTGGGGCAACGGGATCTCCGCCCGCACGAGCAATCCTCCCCCAGGCCGGGCCGACGTCCGCAGCGTGCCCCCGACCGCGTCCAGCCGCTCGGAAAGCCCGCGCAGGCCGTTGCCCGCGACAACGCCGGTGGCGGTGCCGTCGTCCTCGATCTCCAGCCAGTTGCCGCCCAGCCGCACGCGCACCCGGTCGGCCCCGGAGTGCCGCAGCACGTTCGTCACGGCTTCGCGCAGCACGTAGCCGAAGGTGGGCTGGAACTCCGGCCGGACGTTGTCGACGGCGTGCGGCAGGTCGGCGTCGATCTCCGCGGCCCGCAGCGCCGCGCGGGCGCCGACGAGCTCCGCGGACAGCGACACCTCCCGATTCGCGGACACGGTCGCGCGGACGTCGGAGAGGGCACTCCGGGTGAGGCTTTCGACCTCGCGGATCTCCTCCACCGCGCGCGGGATGTCGCCGGCGCTCTCCAGCACCCGCCGGGCCAGCCCCGCCTTGACGGTGATCGTGGTGAGGCTGTGCCCGAGCAGGTCGTGCAGGTCGCGGGCCAGGCGCTCCCGCTCGTTCGTGACGGCGAGGGTGGCGATCTCCTCGTTGGCGAGCTCCAGCCGGCGGATCGCGCGGATGAGGCTGGACATGAAGAACATCGCCAGGGTGACCGACCCGACGGTGATCAGGTCGCCGTAGTCGTTCCCGAACCGGCCGGCCAGCAGCAGGATCCCGGCCGCCAGCACCAGCGCCGAGCCGTCGAGGATCACCACCCACGCCGGCGGCACCAGGAAGACCATCGCCGCGGTGCCGTAGAGCAGGACGAACGGGCTGGCGGGCAGGACGGTGACCAGGGTGAGACCCAGGGCCAGCATCACCACCCCGTAGCCGAAGCGGGCCCGGCGGCCGCGGTCGAACGCGAACGGGAAGAGCGCGTACGAAAGCGCATAGCCGTAGACGAGCGCCCACAGCCCGATCAGGCCGGGTGTCACGTGGTCCGCCGTCAGCAGCCGCTTCGTCACCGGGATGAGGTAGGGCAACGTGAACGCGATCGAGAAGATCGGCCACCGCAGCTTGTCCGGGCCGCCGCCGCCCCGGCCGGGGACCGGGTCATCCCACCACGCTTCCCGGTTCTGCAAGCCGAACCGGTGGTCCGCGCCCTCGCCCTTCGCCATGGTTCCTCGTCCTTCCGGCCCTCAGACGCGGGCGCTGTCCTTACGGTAACGCCTGATCACCAGCGCCCCCAGCACGACCGTCCACGCGGCGAGCACACCCGCGGCCTGGGGCAGCGAAACCACCATGTCGGTGGTCACCGCGGGCCGCACCACCTGTAGCACCCAGTACGTCGGCATGATCTGCGCGACGTCGTGCATCCAGGCGGGCATCGTCTCCAGCGGGATCCACAGGCCGCCGAGGAAGCCCATGCCGAGGGTGACGATCATGCTGATCGGCTGCATCGAGTCCGGCGTGCCGAACTGCCCGATCAGCAAGCCCAGCAGGACCAGCGGGAGCGTGCCGAGGAAGACGCCGGCGAAGATCCGGACCCAGCCCGCCGCGTCTACGTGCACGCTCTCGACGGTCACGGCCAGCAGCGGCACCAGGACCAGCGCGGGCAGCCCGACGAGCATCCCGGACAGCGCCTTGCCGCCGAGGTAGCCGAACCCGGTCAACGGGGTCAGCCGCAGCTGCCGCTGCCACCCGAGCGCTCGTTCCAGGGCGAGCCGCGCGCCACTGGTGTTGGCCGCGGCGAACGTGCCGAAGGTCATCATGTTGATCATGATGATGGCGGCGATCTTCGCGTGGTCCGGGTCGCTCGTCTTGGTGAAGACGTTGGCCTGCAACAGGAACATCAGCACCGGGAAGGCGATGACGAAGACCAGGAACCGCGGGGCGCGGAAGTTCCGGCGGATCTCGGTGAGCAGGTAGGTGGCGTTCATCGCACGGACTCCGCGGTCTCGTCGGCGGTCAGGGAGAGGAAGGCGCCTTCGAGGCCGATGGCGCTGATTTCGACGTCGTGCACGGCCGGGAGGGCCGCCTTGAGCGCCCACAGCGTGGCGTCGGAGTCGCCGCTGGAGATCGCGACGCGGTCGCCGCGCAGCTCGAACTCCTTGACGCCGGGCAGCGCGGCGATGACCGCGTCGGTCGCGCCCGGGACGGCCGCGCGCAGGGTGCGGCCGCCGGCCAGGGCGCGGACCTCGGCGACGGAACCGTCGGCGACGATCCGGCCGCGGCGCATCAGCACCACGCGGTCGGCGAACTCCTCGGCCTCTTCGAGGTAGTGGGTGGCGAACAGGACCGTGCGCCCGGATTCGGTGAAGGAGTACATCGAGCGCCAGAACTCGCGCCGGGTGCCGACGTCCATCGCCGCGGTCGGCTCGTCGAGGATCAGCAGGTCCGGGTTGCTGACCAGGGCGACGGCGAAGCGCACCCGCTGCTTCTGCCCGCCGGAGAGCTTGTTCGCGCGACGGCCGGCCAGCTCCTCGACGCCGGCGGCGCGCAGGGCCTCGGCCACCGGCATCGGCCGGCGGTGCAGCGCCGCGACCATACCGACGGTCTCCCCGACCGTCAGGTCGTCCATCAGGGCGCCGCCCTGCAGCATCGCGCCGATCAGGCCGGCGCGGACGGCGTCGATCGGCTTGCGCCCGAACACGCGCACATCGCCGTCGCCGGGGCTGGTCAGGCCGAGGATCATGTCGACGGTGGTGGACTTGCCCGCGCCGTTCGGGCCGAGCAGGGCGACCACCTCGCCCGGGGCGATCGTCAGATCGACGCCGTCGACCGCGTGGACTTCGCCGTAGTGCTTCCGCAGGCCGGTGAGGTGGATCGCGGCCCCCGCCGCCACCGCCTGGATGTCTGTTTCTCGCATGCCCCCAGGCTGCCGCCCGGAAGGCCCGGGTCCCCAGACCGTGCGTCACGACTTGGCCGTGACAGGTGTCAGGGGTACCCGGGCCCCGGGTGGTTCAGCAGCCGATGAGGCGACCCGCCAGGTACGACTCGAGCTGGTCGATCGCGATGCGCTCCTGCGACATCGAGTCGCGCTCGCGCACGGTCACGGCCTGGTCTTCGAGCGAGTCGAAGTCGACCGTGACGCAGTACGGCGTGCCGATCTCGTCCTGACGGCGGTAGCGGCGGCCGATCGCCTGGGCGTCGTCGAAGTCGACGTTCCAGTGCTTGCGCAGCGTGGCCGCGACTTCCTTGGCCTTCGGGGTCAGGTCGGCGTTGCGCGACAGCGGCAGCACCGCGACCTTGAACGGCGAAAGCCGCGGGTCGAGCTTCAGCACGACGCGGGTGTCGGTGCCGCCCTTGGCGTTCGGCACCTCTTCCTCGACGTAGGAGTCCACCAGGAACGCCATCATCGAGCGGCCGACACCCGCCGCCGGCTCGATGACGAACGGCCGGTACCGCTGGCCCGAGGCCTGGTCGAAGAACGACAGGTCCTGGCCCGAGTGGTTCGAGTGCGTCGTCAGGTCGAAGTCGGTGCGGTTCGCGATGCCCTCGAGCTCGCCCCACTCCTGGCCGGCGTTGAACGCGAACCGGTACTCGATGTCGACGGTGCGCTTCGCGTAGTGCGAGAGCTTTTCCTTCGGGTGCTCGTAGTGGCGCAGGTTCTCGGCCTTGATGCCGAGGTCGGTGTACCACTCGGTGCGCTGGTCGATCCAGTACTGGTGCCAGCGCTCGTCCTCGCCCGGCTCGACGAAGAACTCCATCTCCATCTGCTCGAACTCGCGCGTCCGGAAGATGAAGTTGCCCGGCGTGATCTCGTTGCGGAAGGACTTGCCGATCTGGCCGATGCCGAACGGCGGCTTCTTCCGCGACGTCGTCTGGACGTTGGAGAAGTTCACGAAGATGCCCTGCGCGGTCTCCGGGCGGAGGTAGTGCAGGCCCTCTTCGGACTCCACCGGGCCGAGGTAGGTCTTCAGCATCATGTTGAAGTCCCGCGGCGGGGTGTACTTGCCGCGCGTGCCGCAGTTCGGGCACGGCACCTCGGACAGGTCGTCCTCGCTGGTCTCCTTGCCGGTGCGCGCCGCGAACTCCTCGGCGAGCTGGTCGGCGCGGAACCGCTTGTGGCACGACAGGCACTCGATCAGCGGGTCGGTGAACACGTTGACGTGCCCCGACGCGACCCAGACCTCACGCGGCAGGATCACCGACGAGTCGAGGCCGACGACGTCGTCGCGGCCCTGGACGACGGTCTTCCACCACTGGCGCTTGATGTTGTCCTTGAGCTCGACCCCGAGCGGCCCGTAGTCCCACGCAGAGCGGGTGCCGCCGTAGATCTCTCCGCTGGCGAAGACGAAACCACGGCGTTTGCACAGGCTGATGATCTTCTCAATGGTGTTCGTGGGCACTCCACGCTCCGAAAAGCTTGCGGGGACGGTTCATCGGACTAGAACGTCCAGGGTATCCGCCGGGGCCCACCGCTTTTCGCGCAGGTGAGCCTACGGCCGCGACACCAGCGACGCCGTCACGACGCGGTTGTCCTCGTACCCCTCGCTGCCACCGACGTACTCGCCGCCGCAGGTGACGAGCAGCAGCTTGTGCGGCCCGGCCGGGTCGAACAGCTGCTCCGACCGGCCGGCGAGGTCCGACTTGTGCACGGTCTCGGTCGCCTCGATCCGGTAGACCCACGCGCCGCCCGCGGCGTCGGTCAGCTTGACGTCCTGCCCCTGCTTGACCTGCCAGAGCTCGTTGAACGGGCCCTTCTTGCCCTTCCAGTTCACGTGCCCGGACAGCAGCGCGACGCCGTGGTCGGCGCCCAGCTGCGCGCCCCACCAGGCGGCCTCGTCGAGCCCCTCCGGGATCTTCAGCGCGCCCGCGGCGTCGAGGTCCTCCTGGATCAGCTTCGCGGTGCCGCCGCCGGGCAGGGAGAGCTGCGCGGGCGCCTTTCCGGTGGCCTGCGGGGCGCCTTGCGGGGCCGGCTGGTTCGCGGCCGGGACGGGCCCACCAGCACCGTTCGCGACGGCGGGTTCATCCTTTCCGGTGAACACCAGCAGGGTCGCGACGAGCGCCGCGACCACGAACGCCCCGGCGCCCCCGACGATCCACCAGCGGCCGGAGCCCTTCTTCGGCTCCGCCGGGTTCCGCTCCTGCATGGGTTGTGCTCCTTCGCTGTCGTGACCAGTGCACGGACAGGCATGCCGCGAAGGGCGCAGGAGGTTGCAGCGAACTCGATCAGCCGGTGGGGCGCGTCACCAGCTCGGCCGTGACCAGGCGGTTCTCGTCGTAGCCTTCGGTGCCGCCGACGTAGTCGCCGCCGCAGGTCACCAGCACCAGCCGGTGCGGCCCGTCCTGCCCGAACCACCGCTCGGCCTGGGACGGCAACGTCTCCTTCGGCAGCGTGACGACGTCGTGGACGCGGTAGACCCACCGGCCGCCGCGCGCGTCGACCACGCTGACCTCGTCGCCGGCACGCATCCGCCACAGCTCGTCGAACGGCCCGCGCCGGCCCTCCCAGTTCACGTGCCCGGACAGCAGGGCCGCGCCGCGGGCCGCGCCCAGCTTGGCGCCCCACCAGGCGGCGTCGCCGAGGCCGCGCGGGATCGGCAGCACGCCCGTGCCGGTGAGTTCGGTGCGGACCAGGCGGGCGGTGGCGCCGCCGGGCAGCCGGACCGTGCCCGGCCGCTGCTGCGCCACGGACTCGCTGTCCGCCGGGAGCACGGCCGGGGCCGCGTCCTCACCCGGCAGCGTGCCGGGTGGCGGGGCCGCCGCGACCGGTGCGGCCGTCGGCGGCAGCCAGGTCAGCACGACGATCCCGGCCGCGAAGGCGGCCACGGCCAGCGCCGCCGCGACGGCGGCCAGCGCGGTGCGCAGCACCTAGCCCGACCCGGTCTTGCGCCGCCTGCCCAGCAGCAGGGCGACCGCGGCGAAGAAGACCCCGCCGAAGAGCAGGCCGATGCCGAGCGGCACGCGGGAGCCGTCGTTGTCGGTGGCCGGGGCGGCCGCGCCCAGGTAACCGGCCGGGACCTGGGTCGGCACCGCGGGCTGCGTCGCAGTCGTGCCACCCGCCGGGCCGCCCGCCTTCGCGACGAACCCCTTCGGGATCGAGCAGCTGACCCCGCCGAGGACGATGCTGGTCCGCACGTCCTGCAGCGCGGCACCCTGCGCGTCCTTGACGTGGGTGGTGATCTCGACCCGCCAGCCGGCGACGGCGGTGTGGTCGCCCCCGCGCCAGCCGTCCTGGCGGATCAGCTGGTCGAACGCGGCGACGCGGGTCAGCTTGAGGTCCGAGACCGTGGTCGCCCGGTCGGCGTTGGTGATGTCGCCGGGCGGGCCGAGCCGCAGGTTCTTCAGCTGCAGACCGGCGTCGCCGCCGGGCACCGGGACGATGCCGAGCGCGCCGCCGGCCTGGCGCACCCACAGCCGGGCGACCGACGAGCCGGCGGAGAGCTTCGCCGGGCCGGTGCAGTCCACCGACGTCTTGGCGCCTTCCAGCACGAGCACGGTGTCGGCGGCCGGCTCGGCGCCGCCCTGCCAGGTGTCCCGCAGCGCGTAGTTCGTCTCCGCGGCGGCGGTGGGCACGGTCGTGGCCTGCAACGCGGCGAAGACGTTGTGGTCCCGGCTCGCGACCCCCGGCGGGTACGGGTTCTGTGACGCGCTGTAGCGGCCGAGGTCGATCCGGTAGTGCCCGCCGAAGGTGGCGCGCTCGCCGTCGTCCTTGGGGACCGAGACGCGGTCCGCGCCGAGCTTCGACTGGCCGGGCAGCAGCGGGGATCGTTGCGTTTCGGTGATCAGGGCGCCGGCGCGCTGGCCTTCGTCCCCGATCCGCACCGAGGCGATGTTCGCGAACGAGACCGGGCCGGTCTTCTCGTCGACGGCCTGGGTCTGCGCCCCCGCGACCCCCACGCCGACCAGCGGGAACACCGCGGCCGCCAGTGCGGCTGCCTTCGTCACGAAACGCGTCATGTCTCCCCACTGCTCTGCTCGGGACGGTCGCCGGCGTCCAGGTCACGGCGAAAACGCTCCGCGACAACCTTGCACCGTCGGCCACGACATGCGAAGCCGCAGGGCCAATATCCCACGAACTCACCCGAACGGGGTAATACGACCGGCCGTACCCCGCAGCTCGACGCCGAGACGGGGGTCCCGGACGGGGGAACACTAGGATGGGCGGCGCCGTTATCGGCAATGACTACGGAATTCATGGTCGCAGGCGGGTGACGAGCAGCGTGGAGGCGGGAATGGCGACGGTGACCGGGAGTGGTGCCCAGCCGGGGCTCGCGGACTGCAGCCCGGCGGCCGAGGCGTCGGCGTCCGCGCCCGCCCACCCCGCGCAGTCGGTGCTGACCGACGCGGGCGACCTGCTGCGTGCGCTGGCGGCCCCGGTCCGGATCGCCATCGTGCTGCAGCTGCGGGCGGCCGATCGCTGCGTGCACGAGCTGGTCGACGCCCTCGACGTCGCCCAGCCGCTGATCAGCCAGCACCTGCGGGTGCTGAAGACGGCCGGGGTGGTCCAGGGCGAGCGTCGCGGCCGCGAGGTCGTCTACCGGCTCGCCGACGACCACCTGGCGCACATCGTGGTCGACGCCGTCGCCCACGTGCAGGAAGGAAAGTGATGAGCACCGCCGCGTCGCGCAGCCAGGCCCCGGTCCCCGGGCGCCGATCCACCCGGCAGCGGTCCGCGGTCGTCGAGCTGCTGAGCACGATCGACGACTTCCGTTCGGCTCAGGAACTCCACGACGAGCTGCGCAAACGCGGCGACGGAATCGGCCTGACGACGGTGTACCGCACCCTGCAGTCACTGTCGGAGGCGGGCGAGATCGACGTGCTGCGCACCGATTCGGGCGAGGCGATCTACCGCCGGTGTTCGGCGCACCACCACCATCACCTGGTGTGCCGCCTCTGCGGCCGGACGGTCGAGGTCGAAGGGCCGGCGGTGGAGCGCTGGGCGGAGAAGATCGCGGCCGAGCACGGTTTTTCGGAGATCTCCCACACGGTCGAGATCACCGGCACCTGCGCCGAGCACTAGTGCGGCGGGGTGACTCCCTGCCGGTCGAGCGCGGTCTCCCCCATGCACGTGAGTTCGCCGGCTGGACCTGCGCCCAGGAGGGACGCCACACCAGCGTCGTGCCGTTCACCCGTGAGCCCAGCAGGCAGTCGATCCCGCCGGTCGACCGATCGCCCGCCCGATAGGCGACGCCGACGTCGTCCCCGCGCAGGGCGACGTCCCGCAGCGGCGCCCGGTCCGCGGTCTGCGTGTCAGGGTTGAACGACCGCGGCGCCGGCATCGAGCGCGCCAACGCGGCGAGCACGTCGTTCTCGATCACGGCCGCGGGAAGCCCGGTGAGCACGGTTTGCAGCGCCGGGTCGAAGCCGTCCGGCACTTCCCACAGCGGGATCGGCGGCGGGTTCACCGGCGTCGCGCCCGCCGGGCAGTCCCGCCGGCTCGGCCCGCTCACCCAGCCGCGGAAGTTGAAGCCGACGTTGTAGCAGGCCGTCCGGAGCCGTGTCGCGCATTTCGACCACCGCGAAGTCCGGCGAACGGCCGAGGTCGGTTTCGAGCGCTTTCCGCGCGTACGCGGCCGCCGAAGCCTGCGGCGGGAGTCGATCTGCGCGGCCACCTGCTCGGCGACCCGGTCGGTCTCCGTGTCCCCAGCCGCACACGCGGCCGGCACGACCGCACACAGCGCGGAAAGGCAAGCCACACCGGCGATCCTCACCGGACCAGGTACGGGGGTTGGGCCGGACGTCAGTACTCGTAGGGATCCTTCGGGGTGGGGACCGGGGTTATCGAGGCCGGGGTGAAGTCCGGGGTGTAGCTGTTGTCCTTCGTCGCCGTGCCGGGGACCACTTCGCCCGTCACCTGGATCCAGGCGTCGCTCGCCAAGTGGTCCGCTTCGCCGCCGCGGAGGCGGACCGTCACCGGGAACGCGTCCGCCGCGCAGCAGCTGATCACCAAGCGGGCCAGCAGCGTGCTGCCGTCGGTGTGGACGACGAATCCCGTCAGGGAAACCGTGCGGCCGTTCAACGTGCCCGCCGAGTCCCAGCCCGCGCGGCTGACGAAGTCGTTCACCGTCAACGGCACCACGTTCCCCGCCGGCAACGGCGGGAACGCCGCCGCATCGGCCACCGCGGCGCTCGCCGGGACGCGGGCCTCCGTGCGGATCACCGAGTCCGCGCCCAGGGCCGGTGGCGCGACCAGGAACACCGCCAGCACCGGAACCAGCAGCAGCCACGCCGGGCGTGCCGAGTGCGCGTGGTCGTCGTGCTCGTCGTGCTCTTCCGGGACGGTCCGCCGCGACGCCACCAGGTCGCGGACGATCGCCACCGCGCCCAGCACCACCATCACCGCGCCGCCCGCGATGATCCACGGCTGCTGCGCCGGCTTCACGTACCGCAGGTAGTCGCCGTTGGCCGCGATCTTGACCAGCGCCCCGCCGAGCAGGATCAGCAGGATGTTCTGGGTTTCCCGCTTCACGCGACCCCCACCAGGAATCCGGCCCCGAGCGCGCAGGCCACCGCCACCACGAACGTCACCGGCGCGAACCGCACCGCGAACGACCGGCCGAACGTGCCCGCCTGCAACGCGAACAGCTTGACGTCGATCGCCGGGCCGACGACCAGGAACACCAGCTTCGGCAGCAGCGGCAACGCCGTCAGCGACGCCGCGACGAACGCGTCCGCCTCGCTGCACAGCGCCAGCACCACCGCCAGCACCGCCATCACCACCACGCCCAGCACGAGCTGGTCGCCCAGCACCCCGAACCACTTCGCCGGCACCAAGACGTTCAACGCCGAGGAGATCAACGCCCCCAGCACCAGGAAACCGCCGGCCTCGACCAGGTCCGTCCGCGCGGTCTCGGCGAACACCCGCCACCGCTGACCGCCCGCCACGTCCGGGAGACGCCGGAGCGCGCGCGAAGTGATCCATTCGAGCTTGCCCCAGCGGGCCCACAGCCAGCCCATCACCATCGCCGTGGCGAGCGAGCCGGCGAACCGCGCCAGCACCATCTCCGGCTTGCCGGGGAACGCGACCGCGGTCGCCACCAGCACCACCGGGTTCACCGCCGGCGCGGCGAGCAGGAACGTCAGCGCCGCGGCCGGCGCCACACCCTGCCCCATCAGCCGCCGCGCGACCGGCACCGAAGCGCATTCGCACCCCGGCAGCGCGACCCCGGCCAGCCCGGCGACGCCGACGGCCGCCCCGGCCCGGCGGGGCAGCACCTTCTCCAGCACGCGCGCGGGCACGAACGCGGCGATGGCTCCGCTGATCAGCACGCCCAGCACGAGGAACGGCAGTGCCTGGACGCAGACGGCGACGAACACGGTCGAGCCGGTCCGCAGCGCGGGCACGTCGAACAGCTGCTGCAGCCAGCCCTGGCCGAGGATCGCGATCAGCAGGATCGCGCACAGCACTTCGACCGAGCTGATCCGGAACCGGCGTGTGCGCCGGCCGGGCTCGGCCTCGGTGTCGGAAACGATGTTCACGACGGCGATGATGCCAGTACCGTCCGACACGACGGGACCCGCACGGTCCGCGAACGGAGGATCACGGTCCGTTTCGGTACCGAATCCTCCGTTCGCGGCGGAAAGTCCACCCCGGACGGGTCAGTCGCCGGGCACGATTCCGGGCAGATCGGTCCGCAGCTGCGAAGCCGTCGACACGACCAGCATCAGCAACGTCCCGAGCGCCGGCGCGTCCAGCCCGGCCGCCGGGAACGCGTACCGCAGCGTCACGTCGACCCCGTTGTCCGAATGCCCGATCCCGAGTGTCCCGAACAGGCCCTGCCCGGCCCGCTCGGCGACGGCGATCGACAGCTCCGGCGCGTCCGCCAAGTCCCAGCCGACCACGCAGGTCAGGGTGAGCACCGTGAGGCCCTCGCCGAGCCGGGTCGCCTGGATCACGCACGGGACGTCACCGTGGGAGAACGTCAGCGCGCCGTCGTCGTCGACGTGGACCTCGAGGTAGCGCTCCAGGGCTTCGCGCGCCCGCGTCAGCAGCTCCGCGGTTTCGACCGCTTCGGTGGCGCTCACGAAGACGCGGCCTGGTCGACGGCGCCGCCGAAGCGGCGATCCCGCTGCGCGAATTCCAGGCAGGCCCGCCACAGGTGGGTCCGGTCGAAGTCCGGGAACAGCGTGTCCTGGTAGACCATTTCGGCGTAGGCCGACTGCCACAGCAGGAAGTTCGACGTCCGCTGCTCGCCCGAAGGCCGCAGGAACAGGTCCACGTCCGGCATGTCCGGCTGGTACAGGTACTTCCCGATGGTCTTCTCGTTGACCTTGTCGGGGTTCAGCTTGCCGTCGGCGACGTCGCGCGCGATCCGCTGCATGGCGTCACCCAGCTCGGCACGGCCGCCGTAGTTGACGCACATGGTCATGTTCAGCGCCGTGTTGTCCTTGGTCTTCTCCTCGGCCGCCTGCAGCTCCTTGATCACCGACGCCCACAGCTTCGGCCGCCGCCCCGCCCAGCGGATGCGCACGCCGATCGAGCCGAGGTAGTCGACCTGGCGGCGGATGGTGTCGCGGTTGAAGCCCATCAGGAACCGCACCTCTTCGGGGCTGCGCTTCCAGTTCTCGGTCGAGAACGCGTACACCGACAGCCACTTGACGCCGAGCTCGACCGCTCCGCTGGCGACGTCGATCATCACCGCTTCGCCGCGCTTGTGTCCCTCGATCCGCGGCAGGCCGCGCTGGTTGGCCCAGCGGCCGTTGCCGTCCATGACCAGCGCGACGTGCTTGGGCACCAGCTCGCGCGGGATTTCCGGCGGCTTCGCGCCCGACGGGTGCGGATCCGGGGCCCGCAGCTCGTATCGCGACGCCTTGCTCTCGCGTCCCCTGCGCAGCACTGCGAGCCTCCCTGACTGGGTGAATCCGATCAGGCCCGACCCTACTGGCCGGGCGCCACCTGTCTTTCGGGGGTTCGGGTGGCGGGGCCTCCGGATGTCACCACCGCCTCGCGTGCGCGTCGCTCGACCAGGGGCAGAGACCGCAGCTGCCGTTCCAGGTGCCACTGCAGGTGGGCCGCGACCAGCCCGCTCGCGTCGCGGCGGGTGCCGGGCAGGGTCGCCTCGGCCAGCGGCCATTCGCCGTGCAGCAGGGCGGTGAGCAGGGCCAGGACCTCGGGGGCGGGGTGCACGCAGCCGGCGATCCGGCAGTCCTGGCACATCGAGCCGCCCGCGGCGACGCTGAACGCCTTGTGCGGGCCGGGCAGGCCGCAGCGGGCGCATTCGGTGAGCGCGGGCGCCCAGCCGGCGTAGGACATCGCGCGGAGGAAGAACGCGTCGAGCACGAGGGACGCGTCCCGCTCGCCGGCGGCGAGCGAGCGCAGCGCGCCGCAGACGAGGAGGTAGAGCTTGAGCACCGGCTCGCCCTCTTCGGCCGAGAGCCGGTCCGCGGTTTCGGCTATGGCGCTGGCCGCGGTGTAGCGCTGGTAGTCGGCGACCAGCGGCAGCTGGAACGCGTCGACGGTCTCGACCTGGGTGATGACGTCGAGCGTGCGCCCGGTGTAGAACTGCACGTCGACGTGGCCGAACGGCTCCAGCCGGGCCCCGAAACGCGACGAGGTGCGCCGCACGCCCTTCGCCACGGCGCGGACCTTGCCGTGCCGCCGGGTCAGCAGGGTGACGATCCGGTCGGCCTCACCCAGCTTGTGCGTGCGCAACACCACCCCGGTGTCGCGGTAGAGGTTCACCACCCCGACATCGTCCCACTTCCGGGCGATGCCGGGGCGGAGCGCCCCGCGGAAGCAGCCGGTTTCAGGAGACGCCGTACGCGATCAGCGGGACCAGGAACGCGAACAGGAACAGGACGCAGCCGAGGCCGCCCAGGATCGAGGAGACCAGGCACAGCGTCTTGGTCGTCCGCGACGCCTGCTCCGCCATCATGTAGTTGCCCTGCATCTTGTACGTGCCGACCTCGTTGGACTTCATGATGGCGAAGATGCCCAGGATGAGGCCACCGAGGAAGAGCGAGGCGATCGCCCAGCCCTTGTAGTCCTTGATCTGGTTGATGTCGCCACCACCGGGCATGCCGTAGCCGGGGGCGCCGTAACCGGGGGCGCCGAAGCCGCCGGTGGGCGGCTGACCGTACGGCGCGGGCTGGCCGTACGGCGCCGGCTGGCCGTAGGGCGCGGGCACGCCGCCGGACGGCGGGCCGTAGCCCGGCTGCTGCGGCTGCTGGCCGTAGGGCTGCTGCTGGCCGTAGGGATTGGTCATGACGTTGTACCCCAACTATTCGTGAACTTCCGCCGGGCGACTCCGGCGGTGGTGCGGACGGACCGGACCGGTCAGCGCTGCTCGTTCGGCGGCTGGCCGAACTGGCCCGGCTGGATCTTCTGGGTCGCCTCGGGTTCACCCTGGGCGTCCGGGCGCAGCATCTGGGTGCGCTCGGCCTGCTCGTCGAACGCGCTGCCGCCGGTGCCCGGGCGCAGCATCTGCGTGCGCTCCGCCTGCTCGTCGAAGGCGCCCCCACCCGGCGGCGGGGCGAGTGGCTGCTGCCCCGGCTGCTGCCCGAAGCCGCCCGGCTGCGGGGGCTGCGCGAAACCGCCGGAGGACGGCGGCTGGCCGAACCCGCCCGGCTGCGGCTGGCCGAAACCACCCGGGGCGGGCTGCTGCTCGAAGCCACCGGACTGCGGCTGCTGGGGGAAGCCGCCGGACGCGGGCTGCTGCGGGAAGCCACCGGAGGCCGGCTGGCCGAACTGGCCGGGCTGGCCCGGCTGCTGCCCCGGCGGCGGGAAGCCGCCGGCGAACCCCGGCGCACTCTGCTGGGCGAACGGCGCGGCCGCGTCATCGGCGTTGATCACGACGGTGCCGAGGATCTTGTCGGAGAGGGTCTGGCTCTTGTCGTCCCACAGCGGCCACAGCCAGCCGACGTAGCAGATGACGCTGTCGACGAAGTGGGCGAGATCGCGCAGGAACGCCATCCCGGGGCCGATCGGCTGCCCGGTGTCCTCGCGGACGAGCTTGATCTTCGCGACCCGCTTGCCGAGCGACTGCCCGGTGTTGCCCTGCTGGATCCACCGGTTGTAGATGGACCAGCCGATCCAGGCGAACCAGCCGAGGCCGCCGATGACCAGGATCGGGCCGGCCTCGCCGACGATCGCCGAGAACAGGCCGCCGATGATGTAGATCACGAAGATCGGGCTGAAGTCGATGAGCCAGCCGAGGGCGCGCTGCCCCCAGCTCGCGTAGTTCCGCGGCGGTCCGAAGGGATTGCCCTGCTGGCCGAAGGGGGCGGGCTGGCCGAACGGCGCCTGCTGCCCGTAGGGCGCCGGCTGCCCGTACGGCGGCTGCCCCGGCTGCGGCTGGCCGAACGGCTGCTGGCCACCGGGCTGCTGCCCGAAGGACTGCTGCCCGTAGGGATCGGTCATTGGGTCTTCCCCTCGCTGGTCACTCCACCGCACGCCCCGTGCGAACCACCGCGGATGTACGGCGCGGTCCGCGGGAGCGTACTCGGTTCGCCTTCGGCCGCGCCGCCCAGGCTTCAGCTGTCCGGGTGAACCGCACGCCGGTCCGACGCGGTGCGTAGCGCGCCGGTTCCCGTCCGGTGGAAATCAGACGCGCAGGCCCGTGAACGGGGCGAACGGGAGGTTGCGGATGACGAACCAGACGACGAACACGATCGAAAACGCCAGCGGCGTCCACCGCCAGTGGAGCCAGCTGTTCATCGCGCGGCCGCGCAGGCGCCCGAGCGTCCAGGCGACGGTGCTCCACACCAGCAGCAGCACGACGACGAGCGACACGGCGTTGTAGTGCAACGCCGCGGGGATGTTGCCGTGCATCAGGCTGTAGGCCATCCGCATGCCGCCGCAGCCCGGGCAGTCGATGCCGAGCAGCGCCTTGGTCGGGCAGAGGGGCAGGAAGCCGCCGGGCGTGGTCGGGTCGCCGATCCAGACGGCCGCGCAACACACACCGAGTCCCGCGACGACGGCCATCGGCGCACCGAGAGCGCGCAGCGTGGCCTTGGCGCCGCGCGCGGGAAATCCCGTGTAGACGGTCGTCGTGGTCACGGCCGCCACCCCGCCGAGAAGACGCCGAGCCCCGCCAGCACGACGAAGAAGAGTACGTAGAGCAGCAGGAGGATCCCGATCGAGATGGCCGACCACATCGCCCACTTGCGGGCGTCGTTCGCGGCCTTCTGCGCCTCGGCGTGGAAGCCCTGGAACCAGAGCGACTGCACCTGGCTGGACTTCACGATCGCGACCACGCCCAAGGGGAGGCAGCAAAGCACGGTGCTCAGGATGGCCCACACCATGTTGTTGTCCGGCGGCGGCCCGTAGTTCGGCGGCGGGTAGCCGTAGCCGTAGCCCGGCCCACCCGGGGGCGGGTACGGCGGCGGGTACTGGTCGGTCACCGGGATCCTCCTGCTGCTCGGCTACGTCAGTATGACGACGTGCCCGTGCCGAACGTCAGCGCACCCGCCATCAGCAGGATGATCCACAGCACGTTGACGACGACACCGACGATCGCGGCGATGATCGCCCACTTCTTGGCGGCGTCGGCGGCCTCCTGCGCGGCCGCGGTCTGGCCCTGCGCCCACAGGCCGTTCACCTTCGCGGCCTGCACGATCGACACGATGCCGAACGGGAGGCAGCACAGGATGGTGGTCAGGATCGCCCACACGAGGTTGTTGCTCGGGGGCGGGCCCGGCTGGTAGCCGCCCGGCTGCCCACCGGGGTAGTTCGGCTGGCCGCCGGGCTGGTTCGGCTGGTCGCCGGGGTAGTTGGGCATGCCCTGGCTGTCGCTCATGATCGGTTGTTCCCCTTCGTCGTGCTCCAGAGACGACCACCGGGTCCGCCGCCGCCCCGATCGGCCGCGGTGTGGTCGAAGCCGCGACTGTAGGGGGCGAGATCATCGCGCGCCCCGCGTTTCGTCCCGCCGCGACCGAATCGAGACCAGGAATTCCCCGGCCGCTCTCCGGGCGGGCGGGGGGAGGAACCGTCAGAACCCGAGCCGGCGCAGCTGGCGCGGGTCGCGCTGCCACTCCTTGGCCACCTTGATGTGCAGGTCGAGGTAGACCTTCGAGCCGAGCAGCGCCTCGATGTTCTTGCGAGCGGCGGCCCCGACTTCGCGCAGCCGCTCACCCTTGTGCCCCAGGATGATGCCCTTCTGGCTGGGGCGTTCCACGAACAGGAACGCGTGCACGTCGATGAGGTCGTCGCGGCCTTCGCGGGGCAGCATCTCCTCGACGGTGACGGCGATCGAGTGCGGCAGCTCGTCGCGGACGCCTTCCAGCGCCGCCTCGCGGATCAGCTCGGCGACCAGCGTCTGCTCGGGTTCGTCGGTGAGCTCGCCGCCCGGGTACAGCTGCGGCCCCTCGGGCAGCTTGCCGACGAGCAGGTCCGCGAGCGCGTCCACCTGGAACCCGTCCACTGCGGACACCGGGATCAGCTCGGCGAAGTCCATCACCTTCTGCAGCGCGAGCAGCTGCTCGGCGACCTGCTGGGGCTGGACGAGGTCGGTCTTGGTGACGATGCCGAGCACGGGAGTTCGCTTGGCGATCTTCTGCAGCTCGGCGGCGATGAACTTGTCGCCGGGCCCGATCTTCTCGTTCGCCGGCACGCAGAAGCCGACGACGTCCACTTCGGACCACGTCGTGTGCACGATGTCGTTGAGCCGCTCGCCGAGCAGGGTGCGCGGGCGGTGCAGGCCGGGCGTGTCGATGAGGACGAGCTGCGCGTCCTCGCGGTGGACGATCCCCCGGATCGCGTGCCGGGTGGTCTGCGGCTTGCTGGAGGTGATCGCGACCTTGGTGCCGACGAGGGCGTTGGTCAGCGTCGACTTGCCGGCGTTGGGCCGGCCGACGAAGCAGGCGAAGCCGGAACGGTGCTCGGTCATCGCTCGCGCACCTCGAGCACCGTGCCGTCGGGGGCGGCGAGGATGATCGGCGCGTACTTCGCGATGTCGCGCACGGCGTGCACGGACGCGCCCTTGAGCAGTCCCTCTTCGCTGACGACGGCGGCGGCTTCGATGCCTTCGGCGCCGCTGGAGAGGGCCGCGGCGACCGCGGCCTGGAGCGCGGTGAGCTTGAACGACGGCTGGTCGACCGTGCCCGCCGCGTAGGTGCGTCCGTCGGTGTCGCGGACCGCGGCGCCTTCTGGGGCCTGGATGCGGGCGCGCGAGGACCGGGCGAGGACGACCAGCTTCTGGTCCTCGGCCTCGAGGTCAGGCATGTTCGACGCTCCTGTCGCGTTCGTCGGGGTGGGGCAGGCGCGTGCGGCGGCGCGTCCGGTCGACGGGGTCCGTCATCGCCTCGGCGTCGGCCGGGTGCACGACCACGGAGGTGATCCGCATGCGGCCGCGCCGGTCCTTGCCCCCTTCGGCGAACAGCCGAAGGCCGGCGACCTCGGCTTCGGCCCCCGGTAGCGGGACCCTACCCAGTCGTTCCGCGAGCAGCCCGCCCACGGTCTCCACGTCGTGGTCTTCGAGGTCGATGCCGAAGAGGTCGCCCAGGTCGTCGATGCCCATCCGGGACGAGACGCGGACGGCGCCGCCGTCGAGCTCCTCGACCTCGGGGCGTTCGTCGGCGTCGGACTCGTCGGTGATCTCGCCGACGATCTCTTCGAGGACGTCCTCGATGGTGAGCAGGCCCGCCGTGCCGCCGTATTCGTCGACGGCGATCGCGATGTGGTTGTGCGAGCGCTGCATTTCCTTGAGCAGCTCGTCGAGCCGCTTCGAGTCGGGGACGAAGGACGCCTGGTTCATCACGGAGTCGACCACCGTGCTCGGCCCGTCGGGGTCGAGGTAGCCGGTCATGAGGTCCTTGATGTTGACGACGCCGACGATGTCGTCGACGGACTCGTCGATCACCGGCAGCCGGGTGAACCCGGTGCGCAGGGCCAGCGCCAGTGCCTGGCGGACGGTCTTGGTGCGCTCGATCCAGACGATCTCGGTGCGCGGCACCATGACTTCGCGGGCCACGGTGTCGCCGAGCTCGAACACCGAGTGGATCATCTCGCGTTCGGAGTCTTCGACGACGCCGCGTTCCTGGGCGAGGTCGACGAGCTCGCGCAGCTCGACCTCGGAGGTGAACGGGCCTTCGCGGAAGCCCTGGCCGGGGGTGATGGCGTTACCGATGAGGATGAGCAGCCGGGACAGCGGGCCGAGGACGGAGCCGAGGACTCGGACGGGCCCGGCCACGTAGCGGCCGATGCGGTAGGGGTGCTGGCGGCCGAGGGTGCGGGGCCCGACGCCGATGAGGACGTAGCTGACCACGACCATGACGACGGCGGTGACCAGCACGGCGACCCCGAGCGGCGCCAGGCGGGTGCCCACGAACACCGTGACGAGCACGGTGGCGGTGAGTTCGCAGCCGAGGCGCAGCAGGAGCAGCAGGTTGATGTGCCGTCGGCGTTCGGCGACGACGGCGGCGAGGTGGCGGGCGCCGGGCAGCCCGAGCCGGGCGAGGCCGTCGGCCCGGGCCTGCGACACGGTGCTGATCGCGGCGTCCGCCGCAGCGAACACGCCCGCCAGGAGCACGAGCGCGATCGCGAAGAAGAGCTGTTCCATGGCTGGCGCCTAGGGCGTTT
Source organism: Amycolatopsis sp. NPDC058278 (assembly GCF_042881395.1). NCBI lineage: Bacteria > Bacillati > Actinomycetota > Actinomycetes > Pseudonocardiales > Pseudonocardiaceae > Amycolatopsis > Amycolatopsis sp. NPDC058278. The sequence continues at coordinate 38,476 of NZ_JBHVXZ010000091.1, forward strand.
CCCCGGCGGGTGGCTCGGCGGCGGCGGGGGCGTCGAGCCCGGCGATGCCGAGGACGCGGTCGTCGGTGTTGCGCTGGGCGTCCCGCTTCTCGAGCGCGGCGACGGCGTCCTGGTACTCGCCGAGGATGCGCTTCTGGAGGGCGAACATCTCGCGCTCCTCGGCGGGTTCGGCGTGGTCGTAGCCGAGGAGGTGGAGCACGCCGTGCACGGTGAGCAGGTGCAGCTCGTCGATCAGGGCGTGGCCCGCGGTCTTGGCCTGGTCCTTGGCGAACGCCGGGCAGAGCACGATGTCCCCGAGCAGCGCCGGCGACGCGTCGGGCGCGTCGGGGCGGCGGGAGGAGTCGAGCTCGTCCATCGGGAAGGCCATGACGTCGGTGGGGCCCGGGAGGTCCATCCAGCGTTCGTGCAGGTCTTCCATGACCTCGAGGGTGACGAGGAGGATGGACAGCTCGGCGAGCGGGCTGACCTCCATCTTGTCGAGGGCGTAGCGGGCGGCGGAGACGATGGACGTCTCGTCGACGTCGACGCCGGACTCGTTGGCGATCTCGATGCTCAACGCCGGTTGCCCTTCCAGCCGTCGTTCTGCTGCGCGTCCTGCACGGCCTGCCACTTCTCGTAGGCGTCGACGATGCTCGCGACGAGCCGGTGCCGGACGACGTCCTGGCTGGTGAGTTCGGCGAAGTGGAGGTCCTCGACGCCGGTGAGGATGTCGCGCACGACGCGCAGGCCGCTGCGCTGCCCGCTGGGCAGGTCGACCTGGGTGATGTCGCCGGTGACGACGATCTTGGACCCGAAGCCGAGCCGGGTGAGGAACATCTTCATCTGCTCGGGCGTGGTGTTCTGGGCCTCGTCGAGGATGATGAAGGCGTCGTTCAGGGTCCGGCCGCGCATGTAGGCCAGCGGCGCGATCTCGATGGTGCCGGCCTGCATGAGCCGCGGAATCGACTCGGGTTCGACCATGTCGTGCAGCGCGTCGTAGAGGGGCCGCAGGTACGGGTCGATCTTCTCGTTCAGGGTGCCGGGCAGGTAGCCGAGGCGCTCGCCGGCTTCGACGGCCGGGCGGGTCAGCACGATGCGGGTGACCTGCTTGGCCTGGAGGGCCTGGACGGCCTTCGCCATGGCGAGGTAGGTCTTGCCGGTGCCGGCGGGGCCGATGCCGAAGACGACGGTGTGCTTGTCGATGGCGTCGACGTACCGCTTCTGGTTGAGCGTCTTGGGCCGGATGGTCTTGCCGCGGCGGGAGACGATGTTGAGGCTGAGGACCTCGGCCGGCGACGCGTCCCCGGTGGAGAGCATGCCGATGGTGCGCCGCACGGTGTCGGGCCCGACCTGCTGGCCGCCGGTGGCGAGCTGCACGAGCTCGGCGAAGACGCGTTCGGCGAACGCGACGTCGGCGGGCGTTCCGGTCAGGGTGACCTCGTTGCCGCGTACGTGCACGTCAGCGGCAAGGAGCTCCTCGGCGACGCGCAGGTTCTCGTCGCGGGAGCCGAGCAGGCTGAGAGCGGCAGCGTCAGGGATGGGGAACCGGGACTGAGCCGCCTGCACGGCGGCATCCTCGGTCTTGGCGACGTCCCCGGGGACGTCGGGTCGGGCGGCTCCACCCGGTACGGTTCCGGCCACGTGGCCTCAGGCCTGCTTTCTCGGTGAGGGAGAACGGACCCCACCGATGCTACTGGCACCCACCGACAAGACGCAGGCCGGTTTCCCTAGTCCTCGTCCGGAGCCCCGAACAACCCGAGCGGCTCCCCGCCCAGAACGTGGGCGTGCACGTGGAAGACGGTCTGCCCGGCGTCCTCATCGGTGTTGAACACAACCCGATACCCGCTCTCGACGATGCCTTCGAGCTCGGCGACCTTACGAGCAGTGGCAACAACATCACTCAGCAGCTGCGGCTCGGCGGCAGCAAGCTCGGCAACGTTCCGGTACCGCTTCCGCGGCACGACGAGCACATGAACCCGAGCCTGAGGCCGAATGTCCCGGAAGGCAAAGGTGGTCTCGTCCTGATAGACAACATCGGCAGGGATCTCCCCACCAATGATCCGTTCGAAGAGAGTCTCAGCATCACTCGCGCTCATCCAAGCACCCTACCGACGAAGCGAGAAGGCCGAAGGCCGCCGAGCCGGCAACACGCTGTCCCCACCCGCCCACAACGCAACTCGCGGGGGTCCGGGGCTCGCCCCAGCGGGGGCAACACGCTGTCCCCACCCGCCCACAACGCAACTCGCGGGGGTCCGGGGCTCGCCCCAGCGGGGGCAACACGCTGTCCCCACCCGCCCACAAC
>NZ_JBHVXZ010000092.1:0-39507 GCF_042881395.1 Amycolatopsis sp. NPDC058278
CGCCCCGGTGGCGCAGGCCACGCAGATCCCCTTCGGGTTCACCCTCGGGGACGCCCGGCAGCCGACCACGAGCCACGTGGCCAAGCTCGGCTCCGACATCGCCTTCCCGCCGGGCACCTTCGACGGCGCGCTGGGCGGCCTCACGAACACCGTGCCGATCACCGGAAAGCTGGCCATCCCGCCGGCGAACGGTTACTTCGTCGCGTTCCGGTTCATGGCCACCACCGGCCGGGTCGAAATCGTCCCGGACGGCGACGCCTCCGGGACGGCCACCGTGCACACGGGCAAGGACAAGGACTGCAAGGCCACGAAGACCAACATCTGCGCCGACACGGACGTGACCGCGAAGGTCTTCATCAAGCTCTCGGACGTCGAAGTGGACGGCAAACCCATCGACGTCGGCCCGGACTGCCGGACGGCCCAGCCCGCCGCGGTCACCATCAAGGCGCTCGTGCCGATCTCGCTGCCGGCCCCGCCGGTGAAGGTGACGTCCACCTTCACCACACCGTCGTTCGCCGGGTGCGTCGGGCACGAGGACGTCAGCCGGCTGCTCACCGGCCTGGTTTCGGGGCCGGGCAACACCTTCGTCTCGAACCTCACGCTGCGCTGCTTCAGCACCGGGTGCAAGCAGCCATGACGACCTTCCTCAGCGAGGCGCCGCAGAAGGCCGCGAACGGCCTGCGCGAGTTCGGCCGGATGTGCGCGATGGGCCTCGACGTCCTGCTCGCCATGCTCCGCCGCCCGTACCAGGTGCGGGAGTTCGTCCAGCAGTTCTGGTTCATCGCCAGCGTGTCGATCACCCCGGCGATCCTGGTCTCCATCCCGTTCGGTGCGGTCATCTCGCTGCAGCTCGGCTCGCTCACCAGCCAGATCGGCGCCCAGCAGTTCAACGGCGCGGCGAGCGTGCTGGCCGTCGTGCAGCAGGCCAGCCCGATCGTGACGACGCTGATCATCGCCGGCGCGGGCGGCAGCGCCATCTGTGCCGACCTCGGCGCGCGCAGCATCCGCGAAGAGATCGCCGCGATGGAGGTGCTCGGCGTCTCGCCGATCCACCGGCTGGTCGTGCCGCGCGTGCAGGCCGCCGTCGGGGTGTCCGTGCTGCTGAACGGCCTGGTCAGCGTGGTCGGCGTGCTCGGCGGCTACTTCTTCAACGTCATCATCCAGGGCGGCACGCCCGGGGCGTACCTGGCCAGCTTCAACGCCCTCGCGCAGCTGCCCGACCTGGTCGTCAGCTCGATCAAGGCCGTCATCTTCGGCTACCTCGCCGGGGTCGTCGCGGCCTACCGCGGCCTGAACCCGAAGGGCGGCCCCAAGGGCGTCGGCGACGTCGTCAACCAGTCCGTCGTCATCACGTTCCTGCTGCTGTTCTTCGTCAACACCGTGCTCACCGCGCTGTACCTGCAGCTGGTCCCGGCGAAGGGAACCTGAGTTGGCCATCCTCGGCAAACCCGGCGACCGGCTGTTCGACCTCGGCGACCAGCTGCTGTTCTACGTGCGCGCGCTCGCCGCCGTCCCGCTCGCCGTGACCCGTTATTTCCGCGAAGTCGTGCGGCTGCTGGCCGAAGTGACGTTCGGCAGCGGGGCCCTCGCGGTGATCGGCGGCACGATCGGCGTGATGGTCGGGCTGTGCGTGTTCACCGGCGTCACCGTGGGCCTGCAGGGGTTCAGCGCGCTGAACCAGATCAACATCTCGGCGATGACCGGTTTCCTGACCGCGTACTTCAACACGCGGGAGATCGCTCCGCTCGTCGCCGGGCTGGCCCTTTCGTCCACTGTGGGCAGTGGGTTCACCGCGCAGCTCGGCGCGATGCGGATCTCCGAAGAGATCGACGCCCTCGAAGTGATGGCCGTGCGGAGCATGCCGTACCTGGTCACCACCCGGATCGTCGCCGGGTTCATCGCGATCATCCCGCTCTACGTCATCGGGCTGCTGATCTCCTACCTCGGTTCCCGGCTCACCACGGTCGTCTTCTTCGGACAGTCCGGCGGCACCTACGACCACTACTTCACGCTGTTCCTGCCGCCCGGCGACGTGCTGTGGTCGTTCGGCAAGGTGCTCGTCTTCAGCGTCGGCGTGATCCTGACGCACTGCTTCTACGGCTACCGCGCGAGCGGCGGCCCGGCCGGGGTCGGCGTCGCGGTCGGCCGGGCCGTGCGGACGTCGATCGTGCTGATCAGCGTGCTCGACCTGTTCCTTTCGCTGGCCATCTGGGGCGCGACGACCACGGTGAAGGTGTCCGGATGAGCCGGTTGTCCACGCAGCTCGCCGGGGTCGCCTTCCTCGGCGTGCTGGCCCTGCTCGGCTGGCTCGCGGTGGCCATCTACGACAAGGACTTCGACGACTCCGAGGTGGTGACGCTGCGGGCCGACCGGGTCGGCAACCAGCTCGCGCCGACCGCGGAGGTCAAGGTGAAGGGCGTCCCGTTCGGCGAGGTCCGGGCGGTGCGCAGCACCCGCGCGGGAGCCGAGATCGACCTCGCCATCGACCCGGCCAAGATCGGGCTGCTGCCGGGGAACGTGTCCGCGCGGCTGCTGCCGAAGACGGTGTTCGGCGAGCGGTACGTCAACCTCGTGCTGCCGTCCAGTCCACAAGGGACGCTGCACGGCGGGGACGTGATCGCCCAGGACCGCTCCACCAACGCCATCGAGCTGGAACGGGTGCTCGGCGACCTGCTGCCGCTGCTGCGGGCGGTCCAGCCCCAGAAGCTGAACAGCTCCCTCGGCGCGATCTCCCAGGCTCTCGACCACCGCGGCAAGCCGCTGGGCGACAGCATCGTCCAGCTGAAGGACCTCCTCGGGCAGCTGAACCCGCTGATGCCGCAGTTCAAGGCCGACGTCACCGCGCTGGCCGACGCGGCCGACGTCTACACGGGAGCCGCGCCGGACATCCTGGAGGCGCTGAGCGACCTGTCGACGACCGCGAAGACCATCGTGGACACCCGTGCGGACCTCGACCACCTCTACACGAGCGTCACCAGCGCCACCGGGCACCTGAACGAGTTCCTGCGGAAGAACAAGGACAACCTCATCGGCGTCTCGGCGGCGAGCCGGCCGACGCTGGAACTGCTGTCGCGCTACTCGCCGGAGTTCCCGTGCGTGTTCGACGCGGTCAACCGGCTCAAGCCGCTGATGGAGAAGGCCCTCGGCAAGGGCACGAACGAGCCGGGCCTGCACGTGACGCTCACCGTCCAGGATCCGCGGGAGAAGTACGTCCCCGGCCGCGACACCCCGCGGTTCGACGCCACCGGCGGGCCGAAGTGCCACGGCGGCGGCGCGGCGGCCGCCGGTGCGACCGACGGCGACCTCGGCCCGGCGAACTCGCCCGGTGAGCGGCAGCTGGTCGCCGAACTCCTGCGGCCGACGCTGGGTGCGGTACCCGACTGGAGCAGCGTCCTCATCGGACCGGCCCTGCGCGGGACGGAGGTGACCGTCCGATGAGGAGCGTCGCAGGACCCGCCGTCAAGGGCCTGGTCTTCTTCCTGGTCACCGCGGCCGCGACCGCCGTGCTCGCGATCACGATCGCCAATTCGAACGTCGGCGCGACGATCGGCTACACCGCCCGGTTCACCGACGCGACCTCGGTCAACCCCGGCGACGAAGTCCGGATGGCCGGCGTCCGGATCGGCCAGGTCGACTCCGTGCGGGTCGTCGAACACCGCCTCGCCGACGTCGAGTTCTCCGTCGGACGCACGCACCGGCTCACCGCGTCGGCCTCGGTCACCATCCGCTACCGCAACCTCGTCGGCCAGCGGTACCTCTCGGTCGACCCCGGCGCCACCGACACGTCCCCGACACTGGCCGAAGGCGCGCAGATCCCCCTGGAAAAGACCAGGCCGGCGCTCGACCTCACCGCGCTGTTCAACGGCTTCAAGCCGCTCTTCCAGGCGCTGTCGCCCAACGACGTCAACCAGTTGTCGTTCGAGATCATCCAGGTTCTGCAGGGGGAGGGCAGCACGATCGACAGCCTGCTGCGGCACACCGCGTCGCTGACGTCCACGCTGGCCGGGAAGGACGCCCTGATCGGCCAGGTGATCGGCAACCTCAACACCGTGCTCGACACGCTGAACGCCCAGGGCGACCAGTTCGACACGCTCGTCGACACCACCGCCCAGCTCGTCACCGGCCTCGCCGCCGACGCCCAGCCGATCGGCCACGCCATCGGCGGCCTCGGCGAGCTGACCACCGCGACCGCCGGGCTGCTCGAACAGGGCCGGCAACCGCTCAAGGACAGCGTCACCGCCCTCGGGGACCTGTCGAAGAACCTGGCCGACAACACCCCGGTGTTCCAGCAGTTCCTCGACAACCTGCCGAAGAAGCTCGACCGGATCGGCACGCTCTTCTCCTACGGCTCGTGGGCGAACTTCTACCTGTGCGCGGTGCAGACCGATGCGAAACCGGCACCGGGCGGCCTGCCACCGGGCATCCCCGTGACGGCTGCGAGGTGCCGGTGAAACCCTTCCGCAGCCGCAACCCGATCGCCGTCGGCGCGGTGACCGCGCTGGTCATGGCGCTGATCGGCGGCGCCACCTTCTTCTCCGAGGACCTGCCGGTCATCGGCGGCGGCACCACGTACCAGGCCGAGTTCCACGAGGCCGCCGGGCTCAAGCCCCACGACGAGGTCCGCGTCGCCGGGGTGAAGGTCGGCGAGGTCACCGACGTCCGGCTGGCCGGCGACCACGTCGAGGTGCTGTTCCGGGTTCGCGACACCTGGGTCGGCAACCGGACCACGGCGGCGATCAAGATCAAGACGTTGCTCGGCCAGAAGAACCTGGTGCTCGACCCGGTCGGCAACGGCGAGCTGAACCCCGACCAGCCGATCCCCGCCGAGCGCACGAGCTCGCCCTACGACGTCACCGCGGTCTTCAACGACCTGGCGAGCACCGTCGGGGCAATCGACACCGACCAGCTCGCGCAGGCGTTCCGCGTGCTGTCCGACACGCTCGGCGCGTCGGCCCCCAGCGACGTCAAGACAGCGTTCAACGGGATCGCCGCCCTGTCGCAAACGCTGGCGTCCCGCGACGAAGAACTGGTCAAGCTGTTCCGGAACACCAACCAGGTGTCGAAGACGCTCGGGGAGCGCTCCGACCAGATCCAGGCCCTGATCCGCGACGGCAACACCCTGCTCACCGAGCTCAACGCCCGCAAGGACGCCATCGCGAAGCTGTTCACCGGCATCAAGAACCTGTCGATCCAGCTGCGCGGACTCGTCGCGGAGAACCAGAAGACCCTGGGCCCGGCGCTGGACCAGCTCGACCGCGTGGCCGGCGTGCTCCAGCGCAACCAGGGGAAGCTGGAGGACAGCCTCCGCCTGGCCGGCCCGTTCTACCGGCTGCTCGGCAACGCCGTCGGCAACGGCCGGTGGATCGACACCTACATCTGCGGGCTGATCCCCACCGGCACCACACCCGGCAGCTGCCGGCCACCGAAGAACGGGGGACGCTGATGGCCCACCAGCTCGCCGACCTGGGAGCCCGGGCGCGACGACGGACGCGGCTGCGGGCCCTCGCGCTCGGCGTCGTCCTCGCGCTCGTCGTCTCGGCCGCCTGGCCCCTGGTCACCGCGCCGCGTGAACGGACGCTGACCGCGTACTTCACCGCCGCCGTGGGTATCTACCCGAACTCGGACGTCCGCGTCCTCGGCGTCGCCATCGGCTCGGTGTCCGAAGTGGAACCCAACGGCACGGACGTCAAGGTGACCATGACGTTGCGGCCCGGCGTACCGCTGCCCGCGGAGGCCGGGGCCGTCGTCATCACACCGAGCCTGGTCGCCGACCGGTACGTGCAGCTCACGCCCGTCTACCGCGGCGGGCCCCAGCTGGCCGACGGCGCATCGATCCCCCGGGAGCGCACCGCGACCCCGGTCGAGGTCGACGACCTGCTGCACAGCCTCAACCAGCTGATGTCCGCGCTCGGGCCGCAGGGCGCCAACAAGGACGGCGCGGTGAGCGACGTCCTGACCCGCTCGGCGGACTACCTGAACGGCACCGGCCAGACCATCGGCACGGCGATCAAGAACCTCGGCGAGTTCGCGCGGACGGCGAGCGACTCCAAGGACGACCTGTTCACTTCGGTGGACAACATCAGCAAGTTCACCGCGATGCTCGCGGCCAACGACGGCCAGGTCAAGCAGGCCATCTCGCAGATCGCGTCGCTGAGCAAGGTGCTGGCCGAACAGCGTGACCAGTTCTCCGGCGCGCTGACCGAGCTGACCCAGGCCCTGAGCGTCGTCCAGGGGTTCATCAAGGACAACCGGGGCAAAGTCCAGTCCGATGTGGACAAGCTGGCCGACGTCACGAAGGTGCTCGTGAACCAGAAGAACTCCCTCGCCGAGGCGCTCGACGCGGCCCCGAACGCCCTGACCAACCTCCTGGACGCCTACGACCAGGCGAACGGGACCATCGACGGCCGCGGCAACCTCCTCGAATTCGCGGAGCCGAAATGAAGTCACTGGTCAAGCTCACCGCGGTGGTGACCCTCGCGCTGGTCACCACCGGCTGCGGCAGCGGGGTGAGCGTCTACGACATCCCGCTGCCCGGCGGCGCCGCGCTCGGCGACCACCCGATCCACGTGACCGCGAGCTTCACGAACGTGCTGGACCTGGTGCCGCAGTCCGGCGTCAAGGTCAACGACGTCCCGGTCGGCCAGGTCGTCCGGGTCGAGCTGGCCCCCGACGGACACAGCGCGGTCGTCGACCTCCTGCTCAACGGGGACGTCGACCTGCCGGGCAACGCCGTCGCCCGGCTGCGGCAGGCCGGCATCCTCGGCGAGAAGTTCGTCGAACTCGCCCCGCCGGCCGACGCCACGCCGTCGGGACGGCTCCTCGACGGCGCGACCATCCCGCTGGATCGTTCGACGCTGACGCCCGAGATCGAGGAGGTCTTCGGGGCGCTGTCACTGCTGCTCAACGGCGGCGGCGTGGCCCAGGTCCAGAACATCAGCCACGAGCTGAACGACGCCCTCGGCGGCAAGGAAACCGCGGCGCGCTCGCTCTTGTCCGATCTGGACACCTTCGTGCGCGGGCTCGACGAGCACCGGAACGAGATCACCAGGGCCATCGAGAGCGTCAACAAGCTCGCGGCCACGCTGAACGCGCACACCGATCGGATCACCACGACGCTCAACGGCTTGACGCCCGGCATCGGCGTCCTCAACCAGCAACGGGAAGCGCTGGTCGGGATGCTGAAGTCGCTGGACGGGCTGACCTCGGTCGCCGTCGACACCGTGAACAAGAGCAGGGACGACCTGGTCGCCGACCTGCGCGCGCTGGAGCCGCTGCTGCGGCGGCTGGCCGACTCCGGCGACAAGCTGCCCAAGGCGATGGAGATGATCTTCACCTTCCCGTTCCCGGACGCCGCCCTGGACACGATCCGCGGCGACTACCTGAACGGCTTCCTCAAGGCGGGCCACTGATGCTGACCCGGTTCGTGCGCGTGCAGGTGACGATCTTCGTCGTCATCGCGGTCGTCGGCGTCGCCTACGTCGGGGCCACCTACGCGGGCCTCGACAAGGTGTTCTTCGACCGCGGCTACACCGTGACCGCGCAGTTCCCGACCGGTGGCGGCATTTTCACCAATGCCGAGGTCACCTACCGCGGGGTGCCGATCGGCCGCGTCGGCGAGCTGCGGCTGACCCCCGCCGGGATGGAAGCCGTCCTCGAGATCGACTCAGGTACCGCCCCCGTCCCGGCCGACACCGAAGCCGTCGTCGCCGACCGGTCGGCCGTCGGCGAGCAGTACGTCGACCTGCGGCCGCGCACCGACGGCGGGCCGAAGCTGCACGAGGGCTCGGTGATCACCCAGGCGGACACGAAGATCCCGCTGCCGGTCGACGTCGTCTTGTCGACAGTGGACTCGTTCGCGAACTCGGTGCCGAAACCCGCGCTGCGCACGGTCGTCGACGAGCTGTACAACGCGACGTCCGACGCGGGCCCGGCACTGGACCAGCTGGTCGGCCGCGGCATCGAGTTCGTGCAGGCGGCGAGCGCGCACGTCGCGCCGCTGACCCGGTTCGTCACCGACGCGCACACGGTGCTCGAGACCCAGGTGCGGCAGGCCGGCGCGATCCGCGAGTTCGGCGCCAACGCGAAGCTGCTGGCGTCGACGTTGAAGTCGTCCGACGGCGACCTGCGCACCTTGATCCCGGCGGTACCCGCGGCCGCGAACGAGGTCAGCGCGCTCATCCGCGACGCCGGGCCGAACCTGGGCGTGCTCCTGGCGAACCTGCTGACCACCGCGGACGTCCTGGAAGCCCGGCAAGACGGGCTTCGCCAGCTGCTGATCACCGCGCCGCAGGCGGTGGCCGCGGCCGGCGCGATCGTGCGGCCGGATGGTGTCCACATCGGACTGTCGCTGACGTTCTTCGACCCACCGCCGTGCACCACCGGGTACACGACGCCGTACCGCGACGGCCTCGACACGTCGGTCCGCCCGCTGAACACGGCCGCGCGCTGTGCGCTGCCGAAGGGCGACCCGACGAACGTACGGGGCTCGCAGAACGCACCGGGAGGACGACCGTGAGGATCTTCGCTGGGCTGGCCGCGGTCTTGGCGACCGTCGCGGCCGGGTGGTCGGGGTTCACCTGGTGGCAGGCGGCGCACGACGACGGCGTCGCGCGCGCCGTCGTCCGGGAAGAGGCCCTGCAGGCGGGCCGGACCGCGGTCGCCGGACTGACCACTTTGGACTACCGGCAGGCCGCACCCGGGTACCAGCACTGGCTGGACCTCTCCGGCGGCGCGCTGGGCGACGAGCTGGCAGCCGATCGGCAGGGGAGTCTCGACCGGATCACCCAGGCGAAGACCGTCACGACCGGGAAGGTGACCGACGCCGCGGTGACCGAAGTGGACACCGGCGCCGGCACGGCGAAGCTGATCGCCTCGGTCGAGCTGGTCGTGGCACCGGACGGCGGGGACGCCGTGACCAAGCGCAACCGGTTCCAGGCCGACCTGACGCGCGGTCCGGGCGGCTGGCGCGTCACCGGCCTCGGCCAGGTTCCCGTGGGGGAGGCACCATGACGGTTCAGACGAAGAAGCGAGCGGTGAAGGTCGCGGGGCGGCACCACGAGCCGGAACCGGCGTCTCCGGAGCCCGTCGCCGAGCCGCGCCGCCGGGCGCCGCTGGTGCTCGCCGTCCTCGCCGTCGTGATGACCGGGCTCGCCGGGTGGTTCACCCTCGAAACGCGGGCGACGAACGCTGTGGTCGCGCACAACAGCGCGCTGTCCGACGTCGCCGGCACCGCGGACGCCGGCAAGCAGATCAGCGCCGCGCTCGGCACGGTCTTCTCCTACCGCTACGACGATCCGGCCAAGAGCGAGCAGGCCGCCAAGGACGTCCTGACCGGGCCCGCGCTCGCGCAGTACGAACAGCTCTTCGGCCAGGTCCGCAAGCTGGCCGCCGAGCAGCAGCTCGTGGTCACCTCCACCGCCGTCGCGTCCGGGGTGAAGCTCCTGGACGGCGACCGCGCGGCGCTGCTGGTGTTCCTCGACCAGACCGGGACGAGAGGTGACGGGCAGCGCAGCACCGGCGCCGCCCAGCTGAGCGTCACGGCCGAGCGCGTCGCCGGGAAGTGGCGTGTCACCGGGATGTCCGCCGCCTGAGAATGCGCGAGGAACCCATGACCCTCTCCGAGCTGCCGGCCGGCCGCGCCGCGGTGGCGGGCGAAGCGCCGGCCTTGACCTGGTCCCGTCCGGCGGTCACCTTGACCTGGGCCGAGCCGGCCCGGCGCGTCACTTCCGTCGCCGCGGCCCTGCGCCGGGTCACCGAGCCGGGGCAGCGGGCGGCGATCCCCGCTAGGCCGGCCCGGCGGGCGGACGTCGACGCCGAAGCGACCGCGCCGGTCGCTTGTGGACACCCGGCCGGCCAGCGGATCGCGATCATCGCCCGCGGCTACTGGAAGCGGCCCGAGGGGTCCGCGCGCGTGTTCTGCGCCCTCATCACCGGCGACGACGAACCGCGGTGGTGGCCGCGGACCGGTGCCCAGGGCTTCCTGGACGTCTCCGCCGAGCTGGGCGTCACCGGCCGGGGCCTCGTCGCCGGGGGTCCCCCGGAGGACCTCGAAGCGACGGCCGAGGGCGAGGTCGAACGGGCGATGCGCTCCTTCGGGGGTTCCGGGTGGCGGAGCCCCCGGCCCGGGGCGGAGCCCCGGTGGCAGCACAGCCGTGCGGTGACGGCGCGGCACGGGCTCACGCTGCGCAGAGTCGTCGTGCTGCCGTCCTCGGCCGGGGACGGGCCGTGGTGACCGGGCCGGCGGAGCGGGCGCTGTCGCCGGGCGTCCCGTTCGCCACCTCGTCGTTCGAAGTGACCTGGCCCGAGGTGCCGCTGCCGCCGGTGGCGCCGGACGGGCCGGGCGCGTGGCTGCTGCTCACCGACGAGCACCCGGCGGCGCTCGGCCGGGCCGTCGCGCTGGCCCTGGCGCTGGCCGCGGCGGGGGACGACGCGCTGTCGCTGCCGCGCGACGACCTCGACGAGCTGCCCGGATTCCTGGCCGAACGGCCGGTGCGCGGCGTCGTCTTCCTCACCGGGTCGCCGTACGCCTACCACGATCCGGAGGCCGCGCAGGAGCTGCTGCTTTCGGTGCTGTCGGTGGTCGCCCGCCTCGGGTTCGGCGTCCGGTTCCACCTGGTCACGCAGGCGGCAGGCGAGCCGGGGCTGGTGTTCCTGCGCGGGCTGGTGCGGGTGCTCGCGGTCGAACGCCCGCGGCTGCGGGCGAGCGTGGTCGACTTCGACGCGCGGTCCGACGTGGACGTCCTGGTGCGCGAGCTGCGGTCGGACGCGCCGGACGACGAAGTGCGCTGGCGGCACGACGTCCGGTACGCGGCGCGGCTGGCCCGCGTGCCGTTCGCCGTCGAGGTGGCGGCCGGGCCCGGGGCGTACGTGGTCACGGGCGGCCTCGGCCCCGCGACCGCGCGGTGGCTGGCGGACACGGGAGCCACCCGGGTCGTCCTTTGTGGACCATACGCAGGCGCGTCCGACGCGGTGGTGATCCCCGGCGACATCGCCGAGCCCGGCGTCGCGGAGCTGCTGGTCGCGGCCGCCACGGCGGACGGCCTCCCGCTGCGCGGGATCGTGCACACGGCGGGCGTCCTCACCGACGACCCGTCGGCCGGCTGGCGGCACGGGGTCCTGGGCGCGCGACGGCTGCACGAGGCGACCGCGGACACCCCGCCGGACTGGTGGCTGCTGGGCACGTCGGCCACGGCGTTGGCGGGCGCCCCGGGCGAAACCTCCCGCGCAACCGCGGACGCCTGGCTCGAGGCCTTCGCCGCCTGGCGCCGCGCCCGCGGCCTCCCCGCGACGATCGTCCAGCTCGGCCCCACCCGCCTCCCCGACCTCCCCCGCCCCTACTTCTCCGCCCTCTGACCCGTGTCGTCCCGCCAATCACGCGAGATGACCCTCCAATCACGCGAGCTGGCTCTCTGATCACGCGTGAGGCCCCTCCCGCACACCGGCTCCCGGGCGGGAAGAGGCGTCATTCGTGATTGAAGGGTCATCACCCGTGATCGGGGAGTCGACACGATGTCAGGGGAGGGTGGCGCGGAGGGCGAGGATCATCTCGAAGCGGTCGTCCGGGTTGCGGAGGTGGTCCGCGAACAGGGTCTCCAGCTCCTGGGCGCGGGCGCGGACCGTCTGGGGGTGGATCGCGAGGCGGTCGGCGACCTCGCGGACGTTGCCGCACGTCTCCAGCCACGCCAGCAGCGTGGGGGCCAGTCGGTTGTGCTGCTTCGGGGTCAACGCCGCCAGCGGGGCCAGGCGGTGGCGGGACACCTCCGTCACGAGGAACGGCTCCTTGCGCAGCCACAGCGTCGCGAGGTGGTCTTCACACCACGTCAGCGGCTCGTCCGGCAGGACCTCCGCCGCCACCAGCCGCAACGCCTCCTGCGCCGTCGCCAGCGACCGGCCCGCCTGGCGCGGCGGTACCGGCGGGCCGACCGCCGCCCGGTGACCGGCCAGGGCCGCCGTCAGCGCGCGGCGGTCCTCGGGTGCCGGCAGCAGCAGCCGCGGGGTCCCGTCTTCGAGGTCCTCCAGCGCGTCCAGCCCGGTGACGTCGGCGGGTCCGTCGAGCGCCACCGCGACGAGCCGGTGCGGCAACGGCCACTCCGCCGCCGTCGCGGCTTCCTGCACCGTCCGTGACGGCGACGGCGGGTCCGCCACCAGCAGGTCCAGCAGCCGGCGCCGGCGCCGTTCCAGCGCGCCGGCCGCGCGCGCCTGGGCTGCCGCGTGGCCCTCGATCGACAGCGCGGACAGCTCGTCGATGTAGGCGAAGATCGCCTCGGCCAGCAGGCACAGCGTCGCCGACGGCACGCCGGCCCGCGTCCCCACCTCCGCCATCCGCCGCCAGGTCACCCGCGCGCCGACCCGGTACGCGGCCTGCAGGACGTCGAGGTTGCGGCCCTGCGCGAGCTCGTGCACGCCGAGCCCGACGAACACCTTGCGCCGCTCGTCCGGCACCGGCCCCGACGCGGCGATCCGGTCGATGAACTGCAGGATCGCCGCCTGGACGCCGGCCCGCAGCGCCTTGCCGAAGGCGCCGTCGAGGGGCCGCGCGTAGTCCGGGATGGTCCGCTGGATCTCGCGCAGCACCTCGTCGGCGACGTCCAGCAGCCGCGGCCGGAACACCGCGGCCAGCTCGCGGGGGAGCATGGCCCACAGCTGGCCCGGCCGGCCGTCGCCGCTCAGCATCGGCCCGAAGGCCGTCTCGACGGGCGATCCCGTCATTGACCCACCTCGTCTTCGAAGGGGACTCAGGAACCGAGAAGGGCCTCCGCCCGCAGCGCGATCTCCATGTCGAGCCGGTCGTCGGCGTTGTTGAGCCGGTCGCCGAACAGGTCGATGAGCTGGTGCATGCGGTACCGGACGGTCTGCGGGTGCACCTTCAGCTTCTTCGCGATTTCGGGGGCGCTGCCGCGGGACTGCAGCCAGATCAGCAGCGTCTCGCCGAGCCGCGCCCGCTGCTTCGGCGTGAGGTCCTTGAACGGCTGCAGGCTGCGTGCGCACAGTTCGCGGACGAGGAACTCGTCGGCGAGCAGCCACAGCGTGGACAGGTGGTCGGTGCAGCGGGTCACCGGCGCGTCCGGGAGCACGCCGCGCTGGAGCAGCTTCAGCGTGCGGCGGGCCCAGAGCAGCGAGCGGGGCGCGTCGGTGAGCCGCACGGTCGGGCCGATCACCGCGCGCCAGCCCGGCAGCCGCTCGGCGAGGTGCTTCAGGTGCTTGTCCGGGTCGCCGGTGACCAGGCACGGCTCGCTGCCCTCGAGGTCGACCAGGACGTCGGAGTGCAGGTCGGGAGCGGCCAAGCTGTGTTGATGGCCGAGTCCGTGCTGGTCGGGGCGTGGTTCGAGGGCGACGACGGTGACTTCGGCCGGCAGGGGCCACTGCGCCGTGGCGGCCTGCGCGGTGATGGTCTGCGGCGCGGACGGCGGGTCGGCGAGCAGCAGCTCCAGCAGGCGCCTGCGGCGGCGGGCGCGGGTGCCCGCGGCGCGCGTCTGCGCAGCCGTGTAGCCCTCGATCGAGAGCGCCGAGATCTCGTCGACGTAGGCGAAAATGGCTTCGGCGCTGGTGCACAGCGTGTCCGCGGAGAGGCCGGCGGCCTGCCCGAACTCGCTGATGTGCCGCCACGCGACCCGCCCGCCGACCCGGTAGGCGGTCTGCAGGCAGTCGAGGCTGCGGCCCTCGTTGAACTCGATCTTGCCGAGGTTGCGGAACACGGTCGTCCACGTCTCGAGCGGCACGGCACCGGGGGTGCCGACACTGTCGAGGCACTGGATGATCGACTGCCGGACACCCTGCGTGATGATGTGCCCGAACGCGCCTTCCAGCGGCTGGCGGTACTCGGGCACCGCCCGCTGCACCTCCTGCAGGATGGCGCGCGCGAGCGGGTCGACCCGCGGTTTGAAGCGGATCGCCAGCTCGCGGGGCAGGGACGCCCACAGCCCGATCGCGCCGGAAGCACGTCCGGGCCGGGGATCCGCCGGGGTGCGTGGCGCGGGCGGGTAGGCGGGCCGGGGCCGGTCGGCCGACACGGACTGCTGCCGGTAGGCCGGTCCGGGAGTGCGCTCGCCGGGGTTCGGCCGTCCGGCCCGCAGGGCGGGGGCGGCGAATCCGGTGTCCACGTCGGTCATGTGTTTTATCCTTGCTGGCAACAAAATCGGCCTCGTCGGCGGGAACGCCGATCCGGTTTTTGTGGCTCAGGCAACATAATTTCGTGCGAACGGCACTGTCAACGGGTTGTCCGCTGACTTTGCGGTAACCCGTCCGGACTACACCCGAACGGGTGGAACGTCGCGAGAGGACGTGACACTTCCGGCGCGCGCGAATGGTGTGCGCGTGACAACTTTTCAGAGGGGTGACTTCGGGGTTGTCAGCCGCGTGACGACGTCGTCGAGGGTCAGCCGGGCGGGCGCGGTCTCCGAGAGGAACTCGTTGAGCAGGGCGCAGAACCGGTCCGGGTCGGCCACGTGCGGAAAGTGTTTCACGTTTTCCAGTACGGTCAAGCGGCTGTCCGGCAGCAACGCGGCCGTGCGGCGCCCGTGCGCCACCGGGATGAGCGGGTCGCGGGCGCCCCAGACCAGCAGTACCGGCACCGCTTCGGCCAGGTAGAGCTTGTCCACGGCGCTCGCGCGCTGGCCGCGCAGGTCGATCAGGCTGCGCGCGATGAACAGGAACGCCCGCCGTCGCGCGGGGTCGGCCAGCGAGCCGAAATGCCGGGCGAGTTCCCGGGTTTCGGGCTTGAGCGACCCACCGAACCGACGTCCCAGACGCGCTGCCGCCCGCGCGAGGGCGAGGGTCACCCGGTTGACGGCGAGGGCCATTGTGGCCGGTGCGCCCGGCAGGGCGGCGGCCCGCAGCACCGGGCTCACCTCCGGCCCGAGGCCGGCGCTGCCGACCAGCACCAGCCGGTCGCACGTTTCCGGGAACTGGTAGGCGAACTGCAGTGCGATGCCCCCGCCGAGCGAATGGCCGACGACGGTCGCGTGCCGCACGCCGGACACGGCGAGGACGTCCCGCACGGTGCTCGCCATCGCGCCGAGGCCGTAGTCCGCGCGCGGTGCCTCGGATTCGCCGTGGCCGGGCAGATCGGGCGCCAGCACGCGGCGGCCGAGCGCGGCGCACCGCGCCAGTACCGGCGCCCAGGTTTCGGCGCTGCCGGCGATCCCGTGCAGCAGCACGACCGCTTCGTCGCCGTCGCCCGCGGGCGGCAGGTGCTCGTGCAGCCGGATGCGACGGCCGTGCAGGGTGAGGGTCTTGACGGTCATGGGCGGCCTTTCTCGCGGACCCGAAATTAGGGCATCCGGTGGCCGCCGCGGATGTGGTGAACACCACCGCCGGGGAATCACGGACGGGCGTGACAAGAAGGATTGCGGAAACGCGGCGGCGTGTGCGGGTTTTCGCGGCGTCACCGGGAATGCGTATCGACATTCCGGTGGTATCCGGTAATCCTCGGGGCATGGTCGCAATGACGCACCGGACGCGCTGATGTCCTGCCGCGCGAGTTTCCATTTCGTTCCCCAGGGGCCGGCGCCGGGCCCGCGGTGGCCGGGCCGCCGGCCGTGGCGGCGGGTGCTGCCGATGCCGGTGCGCGCGCTGGACCGCGTGGTCAGGGCGCAGGGGCACGGCTCGGGTGGGCCTGTGTGGCTCGGTGAGCCCGGCACCGTGGCGCGGGTGGGCTGAAGCCGCGCGGCCCATCGGCAGCGGTCGGCGCCGTCAGCCCTCCGGGGGCCGGTGGGCGCGCATCAGCCGTTGCGCGCGCAGGGCCAGCTGCATGCCCAGCCGGTCGTCGGCGTCCTTCAGGCGGTCTCCGAACAGCTCCTCCAGCTGGCGCAGGCGGTTGCGGACCGTCTGCGGGTGGACGCCGAGACGCTGCGCGATCTCCGGCGCACCTCCGCGCGTCTCGAGCCAGGCCAGCAGGGTTTCGCTCAGCCGTTCGCGCTGCTTCTCGCTCAGCGAAGCGAACGGGTCCAGGCTCTGGCGGGCCAGCTCGGCCGCCAGGAAGTCCTCCGCCAGCAGCCAGAGCGTCGCGAGGTGGTCGCGGCACCAGATGATCGGGCCGGGGACGTCCGGGCCGGACAGCAGCAGCGCCCGCCGCGCCGTGCGCAGCGCCGCCGGGGCGTCGGCCAGCGGCACCGTCGGGGAGACCGCCGCCCGCCAGCCGTCGAGCTTGGCCGCCAGGGGGGCCAGGTCGGCGTCCGGGTCGCGGGTCAGCAGGTACGGCCCGGGACCGTCGAGGTCGGCCAGGACGCCGTCGCCGAGCAGGTCGGCGGGGAAGTCCGCCGCCTCGGGGCCGCGTTCGAGGGCCACCATCGCCGCCGTCTCCGGCAGCGGCCAGCCCGCCCCGCCCGCCAAGCCCGCGATGCTGCTCGCCGCGCCTTCCGGGGCGCCGGCGATCAGCTCCAGCAGGCGTCTCCGCCGGACCGGGACGGCGCCCTCGGCCTCGGCCTGCGCCTGCTGGTACCCCTCGATCGCGGTGGCGCACAGCTCGTCGACGTAGGCGAAGATCGCCTCCGCGGCAACCGAGATGACGGCCGGGTCGACACCGGCGGCGACCACCGCCGGGTGCATCGCGCGCCAGGCCACCCGGGCCCCGACCGTGGCGCTGTCCTGCAGCGCGTCGAGGTTGCGGCCTTCGGTGAACTCGATCCGGCCGCGACCGCGGTAGAACTCGATCCAGTGCTCGTGGGCCAGCGCCGGCTCGCCCATCGAGTCGACGCAGTGCTGCACCGCGAACTCGACGCTCTTCACCAGGACCTTGCCGAACACGCCCTTCAGCGGCTGGCCGTAGGCCGGCACCGTGCGCTGCACCTCCTGGACCATCGAGGCCGCCGCGTGCCCGACGTGCGGGCGCAACCCCGCGCCGAGCGCGCGCGGCAGCGAGGCCAGCAGGCGAAAGCTGCGGTACTCGACCACCAATCCCCCTTCGAGTTCTGCGCCGAGCGTATCCGACGCAGGTGTCACTGAAAAATCAACGACTGGTTCCCTGAAAGGGTGACGCGGGTCAGTCCTTTTGACACGGACGGGTGGGCGTCCTACGCTCCGTGTCAGTATTTTCGGGGCGCCCATTCCCAGTGGAGGACTGAATTCCCCATGCGCGGTTCCGCTGCCTCGGACAGTTCCGTGTGGTCCCGGCTGCCGCAGAAGCTCGGCGACGCGGTGCGTCCGCGGATCCCGGAGATCGCCCGGGCCTGCGTCGACGCGATCGCCGCCGAGATTCCGGAATATTCCTCGAGATTCGCCGACGAACCCGGTCGCGCGAGCGCGATCGAGCTGGCGCGGCGCGGGATCGAGCGGGACGTCGACCGCGTCGGCACGCCCGCGCTGTGGCAGGCCGACCGGCTGGCCGGGTTCCGCGGCCACGGGCGCGACGCGTTCCACAGTGGTCTCAGCCGCGAAGCCGTGCAGGCGGCCGTGCGCGTGTCGAGCCGGGTCACCTGGCGGTGGATCGCCGACATCGCGCGGGAAGCGGGCCTCTCCGGTGACGTCCTGTACGGCGCCGCCGAGGGGATGTTCGCCGACGTCGAGACGTCGATGACGGCCGTCGCGGAGGGGTACAGCGCCGCGGAGGCCGCGGTGTCCGGCACGGGCGAACGGCACCGCCGCCTGCTGCGCGCGCTGCTCGGCGGCCGGGCCTTCGCCGCCGAGCCGTTCCCGGCCGAGGCAGCCAACGAGGTGGACGGCCTGGCGGCGGCCGGGCTGCCGCTGCCCGAGCGGCTCGCGGCGGTGGCGTTCCGCGCGCTGCCGGGTGCCCCGGAGTTCCCGCCGGACCTGCTGCCGGAGCACGTCCCGGCCGACCCGGCCGGCGACCCGCCGGCGGCCCTCACCCCGGCCCCGGACGTGGACTTGATCGGCTTGACGGGACTGCCCCCGGGCTGGACGGCGGCGGTCGGGCCGCTGGTCCCGCCGGCCCAGGCGCCGGAGTCGTTCCGGGTCGCCCGGCGCGCGGTCGACCTGGCCGCCCGCGGCCTCCTCGACGCACCGGGCCCGGTGATCTGGTGCCGCGACCACGTGACGACGCTGTTGCTGCTCGCGGACGAGTTCCTGGTCGCCCAGCTGGCCTCGACGACGCTGGAGCCGCTGGCGGGGTTGTCCGGGCGCCGCCGCGAGCAGCTGGCGGAGACGTTGCTGGCGCTGGTCCGGACCCGCGGGAGCGCACCCGAGCTGGGACGGCTGCTCGACCTCCACCCGCAGACGATCCGGGCGAGGCTCAAGAAGCTGGGTGAGTTGTTCGGGGACAAGCTGGACGACCCGGCCGAGCGGTTGCGGCTGGAGCTGGCCTTGCTGGCGGAGCGGGCGCTGCCGGACCGCGGCTGACCGGCCCGGGCCCGTACCCGGATGGACGACTCGCGTACCTGGATGGACGACTCGCGTGTCTGGAGGGTCGGCTTGCGTGATTGGAGGGTCGACTCGCGTACGTGGGCCGGCTTCCGGAAAGGGCTGGTCGGGGGCTGTGCGGGTTCTAAGCTGGCTGGCATGACCGGATTGCTCACCGAGCGCCTGCGGCAGGCCTCCGACAACGCTGTCGCCCTGTGGAGCACCCTCGCCCGCGCCCGCGGGGACGACGTCCTCGACCACCCCGCCTTCACCGCCATCGACGGCCGCCGGTTCCGGATCATGCTGCGGACCGCCGCGCCCGGCGACGACGCCGTCCGGGAACTGACCGCGCTCGCCGAGGCCCGCCGGGCGGACGGGCGGACCGTCGTCGTCGAGGATCCCTTCCAGGTGCTCGATCTGACGGAGCTCGGGATGGCCGCCGGGCAGCTGCCGGTGATGGCCCGCGAGCCCGGTCCCGTCCCCGCGCCCGCGGACGTCGAGCGGGTCGGCACCGTTGCCGGGCTGGCGGCGGTCGAAGAGCTCGTCGTGCACGGCTTTCCGCTGGAGGAGTACCAGCCCTACCGCCCGGCCACCGTCTTCCCGCCCGGGCTCCTCGACCAGGCCACGGCGTTCTTCCGCAAGGACACCCAGGGCGCCTGCCTCACCATGGCCCACGGCGGTGCCGGCGGCGTCTACTGGGTGACCACCCGGCCCGAACACCGCTCGAAGGGTGTCGGGCGCGCGCTGATGCACGCGGTGCTACGGCACTTCGACGACCTGCCCGTCACGCTGACCGCCTCGCGGTCCGGCCGGCCGCTGTACGACAAGCTCGGGTTCGTCACCCTCGGCGACGCCAACTGGTGGCGCTGACGGGAACACCCACCGCCGGTAGCCGAACCAGCGGAACGCCGTGCCCGCCAGCGTGCCCAGCAGCATCCCGGCGACGAAGTCCGCGATTTCCTGGGTCAGGTAGGCGACGTGCGGGACCGACAGGTGCAGCACGTACCGCGACACCAGCGCCGGCACGAGGTTCACGGCCACCGCGCCCGCGTTGACCGCGAGGAACAGCGTCGCCTCGCGCACCCGGCCGAGCCCGCCGCGGCCCGCGAACGACCAGCGGCTCGACAGCAGGTACGCGAACGCCGTCGAGACGACCGTGGCGATCGCGAGGGCCGTCACCGGCTTCTCACGGAACACGGTGAGCTTCAGGCTGTAGTCGCCCAGTAGGGTGACCCCGTACGCGGCCAGGCCGACGACGGCGAAGCGGAGCAGCTCTCGCGGCTCGGGCATGGTTCCTCCAGGTGACGCCGGACAGGGTGGAGGTCTTCGATGGCACGCACAGGCGGTGAGGGCGAACTCCCCTCGGTCGCCGAACTGGTGAACCTTTCGCAGACGAAGCCGCTGATGATCCGCGGTGAACTCGACGCGAAGCTCGCCGAAGAGGCGACCGCCGAACCCGAGCGCACCCTCGATCCGCCGGCCGTCCTCGACGCCGAGCTGGCGGCCGGGGAACCGGAAGAGGACGAGCGGCCGCGGGACGCGCCGCCCGCCGACCGGTCCCGCCGCGCGAAGCCGTACGTCCTCGCCGCGGGCGCCGCCGTCGGGCTCGGGCTGGCCGCCGTCGTGCTGCTCCAGCCGCACCAGGTGGGCGGGACCGCCGTGCCGCCGCCCGGCGCCCCCGCCCCGGTCGTGCCGCCGCCGACCTCCGGCGAAGCCGTGGAGACGATGAGCGCCTCCGCCGCCGCGCCGCCGCTCACCGCCGAGGTCCGGCACACCACGCCCGAGACCACCAGCGCGCCGGCCGGTGCCGGGCGCAAGCCCGCACCGGCTCAGCCGCCGGCGCCCGCCTCGACGTCGGCGTCGCCGCAAGACCAGTGGCGCGAGTACGTCAGCTCGGTGATCAGCTCGTGGCAGCAGCACCCCCGCGGCGGCCGGAACCGCTGATCAGCAGCTCGCCGTGGCCGGCTTCCCGGCGATCCGGTCCTTCACGAAGGCCAGGACGTCGGCGTTGCCGGTGTAGACCAGCGTGATGTGGTCGGTGTCGTAGGTCTTCCAGGTCTCCTGGACCCCGGCCGCGCAGTACGCCTTGTGCAGGCTGTCGGCCTGCGCGAACTGCACCAGCTGGTCACCGGTCGCGTGGTAGAGGAACACTGGCACCCGCGGCGGGGTCCCGCCGAGCTTGTTCTCGGTCAGCCGCGCCACCCACGGGGGCTTGATGTAGCCCGGGCCGGTCGTGTAGTCCGCGATCTTCTGGTTCGCGTACGTCGTGAGCAGCTCGAACGTGCACGCGCTCTGCTTCATCTCGGCCAGCTTCGCCCGGCCGTTGTCGCTGAGGAACGAGTCCAGCTGCAGTTCGGGATAAGCCTGGTCGAGGCCGAGCAGCGCGTAGGCGAACACGCCGAAGCCGGACTTGCCGTCGAGCTGCAGTGTCACCTGGACCAGGTCGGCCGGCACACCGCCGGCCGCGATCCCGACGAGGTTCAGTTCCGGCGCGTACGACGGCTGCAGCTCGCCCGCCCACGCCGCGGCGCCGCCACCCTGGGAGTACCCGCGGAAGACGACTTTCGCCGACGCCGACAGCCCGGCCGCGCCGAGCCGCTGGGCCGCGCGGACCGCGTCGATCACCGCGGGACCTTCGGACCGGCCCACGACGTACGTCGTCTTCGGCGCCGGCTGGTAGCCCTCGTAGTCCGGGACGGCGACGGCGTACCCCGCGTCGAGCAGGTCGTCGAGACCGGGTTGTTCGTAGAAGGCGCCGATGCCGATCATCGCCGACGGCGTGCAGGCGAACGCCGGGCCGTGCGTGCCCGGTGCGAACGCGACGATCGGCGCCGTCGCGCGGTCGGCGGTCTTCGGCACCAGCACCGTGCCGGTGACCGCGTCGGGCTGCCCCAGCGCGTTCGTCGACAGGTACATGACCTGCCACGCGTCGACCGACGCCGTGCGCGGGCCGGCGTTCGACGGCCGCCACCGGATCACGTCACCGGGTTTGCCCGCCGGCAACGGCGACGGCGGTACGTAGAACGCGTCGTCGAAGGGACCCGGCGCGGGTGTGGCGGCGGCCGCCGCGGGCGCGAAGGCCGTGGTGAGGACCAGTGCCACCAGCGTGGCGAGCACGCGGCGGGCGGTCACGCGCCGGTCCCGTAGACGCGCTTGCAGGTCGCGGACTCGCTGAAGGCCAGGTTCAGCTCGGGATTCGCCTTGAGGTCCTTGATCGGGCCCTCCGGGTCGGCGAGCTGCCCCATGGTCGAGTCGGCTTCCGAGATGACCTTGCGCAGGCTGGGCTGGTCGGTCACCTGCGCCTGTTCCATCCGGGTCTTCGTCTCGGCGAGCTTGGTCTTCGTCTCGGTGAGGGTGCCGGTCGCCTTGTCCACAGCGGACTGTCCATCCGGGACCGGGGGAACGCCGGCGCCGCGCAGGCCACCGGCCATGTCGTCGAGGGCCGAGCCCAGGCGGCCCAGGAAGTCCACCATCGCGTCCCGGGTCTTCACCGGGTCGGCGTCGTCGACGGACGGCGGCTGCGAGAGCTTCGCCGAGCCCGCGGCCACGCCGGTGCACACCTTGTCGACCCAGGCGAGCGCCGCGGGGTCGGCGTGCCGGCCCGGGTCGGGCGGGGTGTCCGAAGCGCACGCGGCGCACGACAGAAGCGCGGCCGCCGACATCACGAGCACCGCGCTGTGCATTCTTTTCATGGGTTTCGAAGCTACGCGCCACGCTCAGGCGCGAGCAAGAACGGAATGGCGGGTTGGCACGTGCGTCAACATTGCGGCACCTGGATTTGTTACGCGTGTCAGCGGTTCGAAGGTGGCGCCGTGCTGGGGAAACCTTCCCCGCCCTGCTAGGAACCCGGCTGTGGTGGCGTGCCGGGATGACAATTTGCGGTGCCGATGTGACCTTTTTGCCGAAAGCCCTTGATCGGTGCCATCCGCGCTCGTTAGCTTACGTTCCGGTCGCGATTGAAGGCTGTGTCTTTCAAAGAATGCGCCGCCGTTTCGTATCACTGTTGATACACGGAAGGACCATCGTGAAGCACCCAAGAGGCAAGAAGAAGACGGTCGCGGCCGCCGCGGCCGCGGGTGCGGTGGGGCTCATCGCCACCGCGCTCGTCGCCGGGGCGCAGACCAGCGCCGCTGACCCGATTTCGCTGACGCTGAACTACCACTGCACCTTCCCGCTGGTGGGTTCCCAGTCGCTGAAGGTGGTGATCAACACCGACCTGCCGACCACGGTGAACACCGGGCAGCCGACCGGCGCGTTCGACATCAAGGCCGTGTCCACCATCAACGCGGACACCGTCAGCGGCCTGAGCCTGATCGGCGCCACGACGCTGGAAGGCACCGCCACCGCCGCCGCGACCGTCGCGGCACCGAGCCTCAACCTGCCGGTCAGCGTCCCGATCACGCTGGACAAGACGAACATCCCGGCGTCCGGTGAGATGAACATCAACGCCGCCGGCAAGACGCCGTCGCTGACGTTCACCCAGGCCGGCCAGGCGAAGATCACGGTGGGCGACCTGAACCTCAAGGTCACCCCGCGCAAGGCCGACGGCTCGGTCACCGGCATCACGCCGGACGGCACGATCGACGCGCCCTGCACGCAGGACAGCGGGCAGAACAACACCCTCGCCACGATCACCATCAACGGCGGTGGCGGGACGACGACCCCGCCGGTCACGACCCCGCCGGTCACCACGCCGCCGACGACGACCACGCCGCCGGTGACGACCCCGCCCACCACCACCCCGCCGGGCGGGGGCATCAAGTACTCCTTCGGCATCACCGGGCAGACCGCGCTGAAGTCGCTCGGCAGCACCGCGCCGATCACCGGCTCGTTCGACGCCGACGTCAACCTGTCGGCCAAGACGTTCACCGGGAACCTGCAGCTGAACCCGACGCACACCGACTTCAAGCTGTTCGGCTTCCTGCAGGGCAGCTCGGACGTCAAGGTCGTGCAGAACGGCCCGCAGACCGGTGAGCTGGTGGGCACCGGCTTCAAGGCACACATCAAGTTCGACACGTTCCTCACCACGGTCAACCTGTTCGGCATCCCGATCAGCACCGACCCGAAGTGCGGCACGACCACCTCGTCGACCAGCGAGATGACCACCGGTGCCGACTTCGACCTGCTCAAGGGCGGCAAGCTCTCGGGCACCTACTCGCTGTCCGCGCTGCAGAACTGCGGTCCGTTCAACGACATCGTCAGCGCGTTCGCCAAGAGCGACGGCAACTCGCTGGACCTGGTGCTCACCAAGAAGTGACCGAGTCTGCCGGCCCCCGTCGCGCTGCGGCGGGGGCCGGTGCCATGCCCCTCCAGATGGGAGAGCCCGTGCGGAAAGCCCGGTCGTTGCTCGCGGCGGGCCTCGCCTGCCTGCTCGCGTCCGCCGTCGCCACGCCGGCCCAGGCGTCGACGCCGGTCGCCAAGAAGCTCAGCTACACCTGCCCGTTCCCGTTGATCGGGCTGCAGAAGCTGGACGTGGCGATCACCGCGTCGTTCGACGTCCCCTCCGCGCCCGGCGGGACGTTCACGACGGCGGATCTCGCGGTGTCGGTGACCGTGCCGGACAAGTCCACCCGCGGCCTGGCCCTGGTCGGCGCGGCGAGCATCGAAGGGACGGCGTCCGCAGGGGTGACGCTGGCCAACGGCCCGCTGACGCTGCCGCTGAGCCTCCCGCTGACGGTGGCGAAGACCGCGCTGCCGCCGTCGGGGGCGTTCACCACGCAGGCGTCCGGCTCGGTGCCGCCGGTCCGGCTGCCGAACGCGGGGAAGACGACCCTCACGATCGGCGGCTTCAGCACCCGGCTGACGCCGAAGAAGGCCGACGGCTCGTTCACCGGGCTGGGCTCGTTCACCTCGGACTGCACCCTCGACGCCGGCCAGGACCCGGTGCTGCTGAGTTTCGACCTCGGCGGCACGCCGACCCAGCACCGCTACGCCGTGGCCGGGTCGACGGCGCTGAAGGCGCTGGGCGCGACCGCCCCGCTCACCGGCTCCTTCGCGGCCGGGCCGGAGTTCGCCACGGCGTTCGACGAGACCAGTGCGGACTTCCACGCGTTCGGGTTCGTCCCCGGCCGCGCGGACCTGCGGTTCACGCCGGACGGCCCGCAGACCGGCGAACTCGGCGACGGCGGTTTCGTCGCGCGCTCGACGTTCGCGCTGGCCCTGCCGCAGGTGACGCTCTTCGGGCTGCCGGTCGCCGACGCGGGCTGCCGGGCGAGCGCGCCCATCCCGGTCGAGCTGCGGACCGGCAGCGGCTTCGCCCTGGCGACGGGCGGTCCGGTCACCGGCACCTACGCGATCCCGCCGTTGACCGGCTGCGGCGCGTTCACCGCGTACCTGAGTTCCCTGGTGCAGGGCGAGGGGAACACGTTCGCCCTGACGTTGACCGCCCGCTGACCGCCGGCCACCTCCCGCCGGTACACGTGGGGGATGCGTCGAACCACTGTGGGGATTCTGGTCGTCGTCACGCTGCTCGCCACCGCCGCGCCCGGGGAGGGGTGACGCGCACCCAGCTCGCCGACGCGATTGCGGCGTACCGGACCACCGCGGGCGAGCCGCTGAAGCGGCCGAAGCCGTCGTGAAGGACGTCCGGCGGCGGACGACCGGATCCTCGAGCTCGACCAGGACCTCCCCGGCACCGGGGTCGCGTACTCGGCGATCGACGGCGCCATCACGAGCGTCTCCGGGCTGCAGGCCGACACGCGCGCCTTCGCGACGAGCTCGCCGACCAGGTCACCTGCGACTGGCAGGCGTACGTCACCGCCAAGGACAGCGGCCGCCCCTTGTTCTGAGCGTCAGCCGAACCGTTAGCACCCCGGTGTCACACCGAGGTGCTATAAAGCGCTACCCCGATGGGACCGGTTTCACCGCTGTAGGCGGCCGTGACCGGTGCCGCTAGGGTTGATCGTCTGGATTGCTGGCTCAAGAGCAGCCGAACGGGAGACGCCGGTGACCGCCGCGCTCGACTCATCGTGGGATCCCCGCACGCGCCTGCGGGTGCTGCTGATCGAGGACGACGACGGCGACGCCCTGCTGGTCGAAGAGATGCTGGCGGACACGGCCGTGCCGTATGCGCTGGAACGCGTCCAAACGCTCACCGCCGCGCTCGACGGCCCGCTCACCGCCGACTGCGTCGTGCTCGACCTGCAGCTGCCCGACGCGATGGGGCTGAGCGGGCTGACCAAGCTCGGGCAGCACGCGCCGGGTGTCGCGGTGGTCGTCCTGACCGGGCAGCACGACCAGGCCACCGGGGTCGCCGCGGTCGCGGCCGGCGCGCAGGACTACCTCGTCAAGGACCAGGTCGACGGCCCGCTGCTGGTGAAAGCGCTGCGCTTCGCCCGCGAACGCAAGCGCGCCGAGCAGGTCGAGCAGCAGTTCCTCCAGCAGCAGCTGCTCGCGCGGGAGAACGCGCGGCTCGAACGCGGCCTGCTGCCCAGCCCGCTGCTGCGCGACCCCCACCTCGACCTTGCCGCCCGCTACCGGCCCGGCCGCAACGGCTCCCTGCTCGGCGGCGACTTCTACGACGCGATCGAGCTCGCCGACGGCACGGTGCACATGATGATCGGCGACGTCTGCGGCCACGGCCCGGACGAAGCCGCGCTCGGCGTCGCGCTGCGGATCGCGTGGCGCTCGCTCGTGATGGCCGGCCTGCCGATGGCCGACGTGCTGAGCATGGTCGAGCGGGTCCTGGTGCACGAGCGGATCGAGCCGCTGTTCGCCACCGTCTGCATGGTCGTCGTCGCGCCGGACCGAAGGTCGCTGCGGCTCTCACTGGCCGGGCACCTGCCGCCGCTGCTGCTCACGCCGGGCGACGGGCACCTGCTCTCCGGGGAACGCCTCGGCGTCCCGCTCGGCGTCGTCGAGGGCGCCAAGTGGGACGCGCTGGAGGTTCCGCTGGAGCCGGGGTGGTCGCTGCTGCTGTACACCGACGGCGTGTTCGAGGGGCGCGTCGGTGCCGGGTCCGAACGGCTGGGCCACGAGCGGATGGCCGCTCTCGTACTCGACATCAAGCGGGAAACCGGTCTCCACCACCGGGGCTTGCTCGACGAGCTGATCGCCCGCGCCGAACGGCTCAACGCCGGCCCGCTCGACGACGACGTCGCCCTCGCCCTGCTCAGCCACGACCCGGAAGCCGAGGCCCATGAGCGTTGACGCACCCGGCTGGCCGATCCGCCGCCGGCTGGCGCTGCTCGCCGCCGTCGAGACCGTGCTGCTGGTCGCCGCGCTGGTCGCCGGCGGGATCGCGCTGCACAGTCTCACCGAGGCGCGCACGCGTCTGCTCGACGTGATCGCACCCCAGCGCCTGGCCGCCATCCAGCTGTCCACCGCGCTGCTGAACCAGGAGAGCGGGGTCCGCGGCTACCAGCTCGGCCGGCAGCCGGTGTTCCTGGTGCCCTACACCGACGGGGTCCGGTCGCAGGCCGACGCGGTCGCGCAGCTGCGGCAGCTCGGCGCGGCCCCGGGCACCCGGATCGGCGACGACCTCGAAGCCGTGCTGCGGGCGGCCTCCGCCTGGCAGGACGCGGCCGCGCCGACCATCGCCGCCGACGCGCCGCCGGTCACCGCGGACCAGGTCGAGCGCGGCCGGACGCTGTTCGTCGACGTGCGCAGGGCACTGGACGCCCAGCTCGACCACCTGGTCGCGGTCCGCGACGCCGGCCGCGCCGAACTGGACGCGGCGGCGAGTTTCCTGAACGCGATGTCCGTGGTCGTCGCCGTGCTCGTGCTGCTGCTGTTCGCGATGCTGTTCTTCGGCCTGCGGCGGGTCGTCACCCGGCCGATCCTGCGGCTGGCCGGCGAGGTCCGCCGGGTCGCCGACGCCGACGTCCACAGCCCGGTGCACGGGAGCGGCCCGCGCGAGATCGCCCAGCTCGGCGCCGACGTCGAGGCGATGCGGCAGCGCATCCTCGACGAGGTCGCCGAGCTCGAGCAGGCGCACGCCCTGCTGGACCGGCGCACGCGCGAGGCGGAAGAGTCCAACGCGCTGCTGGACCGGCGTACGCGCGAGGCGGAGGAAACCAACGCCATGCTCGACCGGCGCACGCGCGAGCTGGAGCGGTCCAACGCCGATCTGGAGCAGTTCGCCTACGTCGCTTCGCACGACCTGCAGGAGCCGCTGCGGAAGGTGGCCAGCTTCTGCCAGCTGCTCCAGCGGCGGTACCAGGGCCTGCTCGACGAGCGCGGCGAGCAGTACATCGAGTACGCCGTCGACGGCGCGAAGCGGATGCAGATCCTGATCAACGACCTGCTGGCGTTCTCCCGGGTCGGCCGGAAGCCGGGCGAGCACGTCGTGGCCGACGCGGGTGCGCTGGTCGACGACGCGGTCGCGAACCTGGAGGTCGCCCTCTCGCTCAGCGGCGGCAAGGTCTCCCGCGGCGACCTGCCCGAAGTGCGCGTCGAGCCGGCGCTGATGACGGCGGTGTTCCAGAACCTCATCGGCAACGCGCTGAAGTTCAAGGGCGAGACACCGCCGGAAGTCCGGGTCACCGCGGAACGCGACGGCGACGACTGGGTGTTCTCCGTGGTGGACAACGGGATCGGCATCGACGCGGAGTACGCCGAGCGGGTGTTCGCGCTGTTCCAGCGGCTGCACACGCGGTCGGCGTACCCGGGCACCGGGATCGGCCTGGCCCTGTGCCGCCGGATCGTCGAGTACCACGGCGGCCGGATCTGGCTCGACACCGAGGCCGCGGACACCACGTTCCGCTTCACCCTGCCGGCCCGCGAGGACCCGGCTCTCGAGGAGCCCGCTCCCGAAGCTCCGGCTCACCAGGACGAGGTGCCCGCATGACGCAGGAGCCGGTTCCGATCGACATCCTGCTCGTCGAGGACGACCCCGGTGACGTGCTGATGACCCGGGAAGCGTTCGCGCACCACAAGATCCGCAACCCGCTGCACGTCGCGGAGGACGGCGTCGAAGCGCTGCGGTTCCTGAAGCGCGAAGGGCCGTTCGGAGCGGTGCCGCGGCCGGGGCTGATCCTGCTCGACCTCAACCTGCCCCGCAAGGACGGCCGGGAACTGCTCGGCGAGATCAAGCAGGATCCCGGGCTGCGCACGATCCCGGTGGTCGTGCTGACCACGTCCGAAGCCGAGGAGGACATCCTGCGCAGCTATGAACTGCACGCCAACGCCTACGTCACCAAGCCGGTCGACTTCGAGAAGTTCGTCGAAGTGGTCCGGAAGATCGACGACTTCTGGGTCACGGTGGTGCAGCTCCCGCACCGGTAGCCGTTTGGCGGGGAGTCGGGCACCATGGGACGCCGTGACCCCTTCGACACCGGACCTGCCCGCCACCGAGCTGGCGGTGACCCTCGACTGGCGGGGCCGGGCCGCGGTGCTGGCCGTCGCGGGCGAGATCGACCTGGTCAGCGCGCCGGAATTCGGGGAAGTCGTCGACGTGGTGCTGGCCCGCGGGCCGGAGAAGCTGGTGGTCGATCTGCGCGAGGTGACGTTCTTCTGCTCGGCGGGGCTGCAGGTGCTCGCGGCGGCCCACCGCAGGCTGGCCGAGCGCGCGTTGTGCGTGGTGAGCGATTCCCCGGTGACGTCGGGCCCGCTGAAGACGACCGGGCTCGACACGTGGATCGGCGTCCATTCGACCGTCGCCGAAGCACTCCGGTGAGGCGGGCGCGGATGCCGGAACCGTTCCGCTGCCACGGCGTGCCCGCGACCCCCGGCGCCCTCCGCCGCCTGCGGCACGACCTGATGTCGTGGGTGCTGGCGGCGGGGGTCGACGAGGACCGGGCGGGCGACATCGTGCTGGCCAGTTACGAAGCGCTGGCGAACGTGGCCGACCACGCCTACGACGGCGGCGAGCCCGGAGTGGTCGACGTCGACGCGGCGGCGTACGCCGACCGGCTCGAAGTGGTGATCACCGACCACGGGCAGTGGCGCACCCCGGTGCCCGATCCCCGGCCGGTTTCGTTGCGCGGCCGGGGGTTGCTGCTGCTGCGGGCGAGCGCCGACCGCGCGGACATCAAGTCCGGTGATTCGGGGACGGTCGTGACCCTGACCTGGGACCTGAACACAGTCAAGCCCTGACCCTCCCGCCCGCGCTCCCCGCCCCCGAAGCCGAGGGCGGGGAGCGCCGGTGGGGCCGTCAGCTGTGGACCACGGCTCCGGTCTTCGGGTCGAGGGTGACCTTCCGGGCCTGCGGCCACCAGAAGTCGAACATCCCGTTGAGCGAATTGGCGCGCGCGTCGAACGACGTGTCGCCGATCCGGCCGGTGAACCAGTTGTCCTCGATGAACTTCAGCACCGACGTCTGGTCCGTGAGCGTGTGGTCGACGTGGTTCACCTTGCTGAACGGGGAAACCACCAGCAGCGGCAGCCGCGGGCCGTAGCCGCAGCGGTCCGCGTAGCCGCCCAGCGTCGTCGGCTTGGCCGTGCACACCGCCTGGTCCTGCGAAGCGTCGTGCGAGCCGTTGAGGATCGGCGACTTCTGGTGGTCGTACCAGCCGTCCGAGTCGTCGTACGCCAGCACGATCGCCGTCGACTTCCAGTCCGGGGACTGCTGGATCTTGTTGATCTCGCCGACCACGAACTGCTGCTCGTCCAGCGGGTCCGAGTAGCCCGCGTGGCCGTCCTGGTACTCCGGTGCCTTCAGGAAGCTCACCGCGGGCATCGAGCCGGCCTTCAGCGCGTCGTTGAAGTCGGCGATGTCGTACTGGTGGTTCGCGCGGTCGGTCTGCCCGATCGCCTGCACCGACGACGGCGCGAGGTGCTTCGGGTTCGCCGTCGACGGGTAGTACTGGAACGGCTCGTGGTGCGGGCTGTAGTCGACGACCGCGTTGCCGCCGATGTTCTGGTGGGTCTGGCCGCAGACCGCGTACCCGTTGGCCGTGCCCGTCGGGCGGAAGCCACCCTGGAACCAGCCCCACGTCACGTGGCGCTGGTTGAGCAGGTCGCCGATGTTGCGGCCGTGCATGGTGGCCAGGTTGTCCTTGCTCGTGTGGTTCTTGCCCGAGCAGTCGTCCCACGCCGGGTCCGGGTCGTTGATCATCGTGCCGACGCCGTTCGCGTCCGGTGACTGCACGGCGTAGGCGTCGCTGACCGGCTCGTGCGTCACCGGGTCGACGGCCTGGACGCCGTGGGTGTTGCCCGAGATCAGGTCGATCGCTCCCGGGCTGGACGGGCCGAACACCGTGTTGAACGAGTTGTCGTTCAGCGCGTAGTGCTGGGCGTAGTTCCACATGCCGGTGACGGTGTTGCCGTCGTAGTAGTCCATGACCAGGCCGGGCTCGCCGAACAGGATCGGCTGGCCGGTGCACTTGTCCGTTTCGGTCTTCTCGACGAACTTGTCCATCTTGCCGCCGTTGAACGCGGCCTGCTCGGCACCGTAGTTGTGGTTCTGGTCACAGGTCAGCGCCTGCTGGGGTGTGAGCCGCTTCGGGTTGTAGGCGTTGGGGTTGTCGGTCAGCAGCTGGTGGTCCAGGCCGTTGACCTTCGGGGTGCCGTGCGCGGCGGTGAACGGGGTGCCGTCGGTGTTGGCCGCGTTCGGGTAGGTGCCGAAGTAGTGGTCGAACGAGATGTTCTCGCCGAAGATGACGACGACGTGCTTGATCGGCGTCGAGGTCGGGATCCAGTGCGCGGGGAACAGGTTCAGCGGCTGGGCGTCCGCGGTGGTCGCCGCGGAGCCGGTGACGACGGCCAGCGTGGCGACCGAGGCGAGGGCCCCGGCGCCGAGCAGGCCACGTCGTCGCCGTCGGTTCTTTCTGTCCACAGTGGATTCCTTTCGTGGTGGGGTTCGCTTACGCGAGCAGGGAGCGCCCGAAGTGGTCGTCCGGGCCGGTGACGCCCGGCAGCGCGAAGAAGTAGCCGCCGCCGAACGGGGAGATGTAGTCGGTCAGGGGTTCGCCGGCCAGGCGCGTCTGGACGGCCTCGAACTGGCGCTCCAGGTCCTGCTGGTAGCAGACGAACAGCAGGCCCATGTCCAGGTTGCCGTTGCTGTCGACGCCGCGGTCGTAGTTCACCGCGCGGCGCAGGATCCGGCTGGCGTCGGTCTCCGGGGTGCGCGGGTTCGCCTTCCGGATGTGGCTGGTCAGCGGGATGACGGTGCCGACCGGGTCGTCGGCGTACCGGGGGACGTCGGTTTCCGCGGTGCCGTCGAGCGGGGCGCCGGTGTCGCGGCGGCGGCCGAACATGTTCTCCTGCTCGGCCAGCGAGACGCGGTCCCAGAACTCGACCAGCATCCGGATCAGCCGGATGACCTGGTAGCTGCCGCCCGCGGTCCACGCGGGCTCGCCCTGCGTCCACACCAGGCTGTCCACTTCGGAGCCGGTGGGATTGGCGGTGCCGTCCTTGAAGCCCATCAGGTTGCGCGGCGTGCCTTCCGGCCGGGGTGGGGAGCTGAAGCCGTTGAGCTTCCAGCGCAGCTGCATGCCACCGCGCGTGGCGCGCGCGATGTCCCGCAGCGCGTGCAGGACGGTGTCGGTGTCGTTCGCGGAGAGGAGCAGGCTCAGGTCGCCGTGGCACTGGGCGGGGTCGAGGGCGTCGTCGGGGAACGTCGTCATCGGCTTCAGCTTGGCGGGCTTGAGTTTCGCGAGCCCGTACCGGTCGTCGAAGAGGCTCGCGCCGACGCCGAGGACGACGCCGAGGTCGCTGCCGGGCACGACGGGCCCGAGGACGCCGGAGTCGGCGGGCGGCGCGGTGATCCCGAGCGCGGCGGGCGCCCCGCCGGTGGTGAGGAACCGGGCCCGGTCGGTGATGGCGCGGAAGAGCTCGGTGAGTTCGGCCTTGGACTCGGCGACGGCGTCGAACGAGGCGACGACGGTCTGCGTCGGCGGTTTGCGGAGAATGGCCGCCTGGTGAGGACCGTGGAAGGGCACGGCCGAGGTGCTGTCGGTGACGGCGGAGGAAGCGCCGAGCCCGGCCCCGGCGGCCACGGTGAGCCCGGCGCCCATCGCGGCCCGGCGGAGGAAGGAACGGCGGGGGAGCCCGGTTCCGGCGCGGTCGGCGGCCGGTTCGTGCGGCGAGTCCGGCCTGGTCACGAGACCCTCCTCGGCTCGGCGATCGCCGCGATCGGGGCCAGCAGCTCCGTCAGTTCGCTCACGTCCGCATTGAGTTTTTGCCGCTGCTGCAGGCTCAGCTCGGCCGGCCGGATCCACGTGCCGTCCGGGCGGTGGGCCGCGTCCAGCGCCTTCTGCGTGCGATCCAGCCAGCTGTCCACCTTGGACAGATCCGGATACCTCGGCGTCAGCAGCGGCCGCAGGACGTCCAGGACCGCGCGGGTGCCGTCGAGGTTCGCGCGGGCCGTGGCGAGGTTCGTGCCGCTGCCGTAGTCGGTGCGGCCGGTCAGTTCGAACTGCAGCGTGTTCTCCATGATCTCGTGCGCGCGCAGCCCGAGGTCGTTCCCGTCGACCTGGCTGTCGGCGAAGGACGTCTGCAGCGCGCGGGCGTCGGTGTCGAGCTGGTCGGCCACGGCAGCGAGCGCGCCCAGGTCGTCGCCGTGCCAAAGGCCCTGCTCCAGGCGGTGGAAGCCGGTGAAACCGGGGTCGGCCGGGCCGCCCGGCAGCCCGTCGGCGGTGCCGTTGAGCGCCCCGTCGGAGTCGCCGAACGCGTCGTAGGCCGCGCCCAGCCGCTCGTACGCCAGGTGGGCGGTCAGCCACGCCGCCTGGCTCGCGGCGCGGTCGCCGCCGTGGACGGTGTTCTTCAGCGCGTCCGTGTTCGCGACCAGCTCGCCCAGACCCGTCGAGACGTGCTGCTGGTAGGCCTTGAGCGGCCCGAGCAGGTCGTCGTGCGTCACCGGCGCGACGCCCGGTCCGGTCCGCTCGGCGCCGCCGGTGATCCGCACGGCCGGCCCGACGATCGCGCCCGCGTCCTCGGGCAGGCAGCGGAACGCGTAGCTGCCGTTGCCCAGGTTCACCTGCAGCGGCCGGGTCGTCGCCGCGCCGAGGCCCTCGACCTCGCCGTAGATCACGCCGGTCGCCGGGTCGATCAGATCGACCTCGGCCGTCACCGACCCGGTGTTGTGCAGGCGGAACGTCTGCGGTCCGGGCTTCGGATCCGTCCAGCCGGTGCCGCACGCCGAGCGCGAGACCGCGATCTCGGGGTCGACGGCGGCCGCGTCACCCGGCCAGAACGCGACGACGGCGCCCGCCGCGGCGGCCACGACCACGGCCACCACGATCCAGCGGGTACGCACTGACCCCGGCACGCGCACTCTCCCGTCACTCGATCGGACCATCATCGGTCACGGATTATGCGAGCCTAACGCCCGGAAAACCGCATCGGATCCGATCGAAAGAGGGAAGTTCACCCGGACTTCAGCCGGGCGCCCACGAAACGGGGAGGATTCAGACGTATCAGGGTGCCAGATCTGTCTGGTTCGGGAGATTCGACCGGTTGGCCGAGATCACGGCAGGGGCGAACCGGTCTCCAGCAGCGTCTTCAGGCTGGACAGCAGCGCGGGCCAGCCCTGGCTGCACATCTCCAGCGTCGTGCTGCCGGGGTCGAAACCGTCGTGGAGCACGGTCAGCTTCACCATTTTCCCGTGCGGTTCGATGGTGAACGTGACTTTGGTCCGGCTTTCCTGCCGCAGTTTCCCCAACGTCTCTTCGTCGATGCCGTTGGCTTTTGCCCACTTCGCGGTGAAGGTGTGCCAGGTGTAGGAAAGCCGCCGGTGGGGTTCCGATTCGAGCACGACCTGTTCGGGATCGCTCGTTTCGGCGCCCCGTTCGGTCCACGTCATCGGTGAACCCTTTTTCCAGTCGGTTTCGAAGGACACGCCCCAATACTGGCTCGTGAAGGCCGGATCGGTAAGCGCTTGCCAGAGTTTCTCCGGCGTGGTGTCGATGTAGGTGGTGTAGGCGAAATCGTTCATCGGTGCGGACTCCAGTGCTCGTTTGAGATCGGCCAGCGCGCCGGCCCGCCGTCGGCCGTAGCGGGTCATCCAGCGCTCGGCGATCGCGTTGATCGGCGCCGCGTCGAGGTGGTGCAGCTTCTCCCGGCCGCGCCAGGTCGTCGTGATCAGCCCGGCCGCTTCGAGCACGGCCAGGTGCTTGCTCACCGACTGGCGGGCCATGTCCAGCCCCGCGCACAGCTCGCGCAAGGTCTGGCCGTTGCGCTCGTTGAGCACGTCCAGAAGCTGACGGCGGCTCGGGTCGGCCAGCGCCTTGAAGACCTCGTCCATCGCGCCTTCCCGTCGACACGCAGCCGTCTGGCTGCCTTTTGACGATAGGCAGCCGTGCGGGTGCATGTCAACCGGGGATCACCGGAAGCGGATCACCGTGATGCTCGCGAGGACGAAGAACACGAGGATGACCAGCGTGCCGGTCTGCCCGCCGGACGAGCGGGTCACGACCTGGTCGACGGCGCCGGTCAGCCGCACGCCGCACTCGGCGACCACGGTGTGCCGCCCCGCCTCGATGCGGGTGAACTCGACCGGCGCGGTGAAGGCGCCGGAGCCGTCGGTGTAGGCGGTGCCGACCTCGGTGCCGTCCGACACCAGCGTCACCATCCGGCTCGGCTGGCAGCCCTTCCCGGACGCCGAGAGCGTCTCGCCGGGCTTGATGCTCGGCCGGTCGAGGACCAGATCGCCGGGCTTCGGCGCGGTGCCGGACGTCGTGGGGGTGCCAGGGGTGGCCGGCGGGGTCGTCGGGGTTGCCGGTGTGCTCGTGGGCGTCGGCGACGACGGAGTTGTGGCGGTCGTCGGCTTGGCCGGGGTCGTGGTGGTGCCCGGCCGGGCCGGGGGCGTGGTGGTCACCGGCGGGGGCGGCGTGGTCGTGGCCGGCGGCGGGGACGTGGGGGTCGGCGTCGCGGTCACGGTGAACCGGCTCGCCGCGCTGAGCGGTCCGCCGGTCCGGGCGTTGGTGCACGTGCCGGTGACCGGGTAGGTGCCGGGCTGGGCGCCGCCGGGCACGGTCGCCGCGACCGTGCCGCTCGTCTGGTCGAGGGTCGCGTTCGCCGACCACATCGGCGTGCCGTTCCAGGAAAAGGTGACCGGCCCTTTGCACGGGTAGAAACTCCAGGAAATAGTGAAGGAGCTTCCGGCCGGACTACTCGACGGTTTCAAACCAACCGACGATGTGTATTGTGCGTTCGCCGTGCCTGCCCCCGTGAGCAGAAGCAACGTTCCGGCCACGGCGCCGAAAAACAGCCGAACCACGAATCGCATTGGGACGTCCCTCCCCGGTGTGCTCGCTGTAGCATTCCGGACCAGTCGGATAACGCAAGTAGGGGATGCCCAATGGGACGTGTCATCGCGGCGGGGGTTGCGTTGGGTTTGTGCGCGGTGCTGCTGGGCGCCCCACCGGCCTCGGCCCAATCCGGCTCGCTCAAGCTGCAGGTGTCGATCGACAAGCAGCCGATCGAGGACGCCACGGTCCCGGTCGATCCGGCGCACCAGATCGAGCTGCAGGTCGTGGCGACCAACCCCGGCAACGCGCCGGTGAAGGTCCGCAGCGTGCGGCTCTCGGGCGTCGCCCTCGCGTTGACGTTCTTCGCCTACGACACGACCGCGCCCTTCGAGGTGCCGGCCCGCGGCTCGGCGTCCCGGACGTTCGTCCTCGACCTCGGTGACCTGGCCGGGCAGGCGACCGGGCTGCTCCCGTCGTCGGTCGAGCTGCTCGACGCCGGGCGCGGCACGCTCGGCGAGGCGACGACGGTCGCCGACGTCCGCGGCTCCTTCTGGTCGGTCTACGGCGTCTTCGGCCTGGCGATGCTCGGACTGACCGTCCTCGCCTGGGTGACCGCGCTGCTGGCGCTGGCCCGGCACCGGCTGGCGCCCAACCGCTGGCGCCGCGGCGTGCGGTTCCTGCCCGCCGGGTTCGGCACCGGCCTGGTCGCGGTGATCAGCCTGTCGGTGCTGCGCCTGGTCCCGCCCGAGCCGGCGATCGAGGTCCCGGTGGTGCTCGGCGCGGCGGCGATCGCGTTCCTGCTCGGTTACCTGACCCCGCACCCGGCACCACCCGCAGTGACCGAGAGCGACACCACGGTCAAGCTCCCGCTGCCCTCGACGCAGGAATTCACCCGATGAGCGCACCGGCCGAGCTGGTCGCCGCCCTGCCGCAGTACGACATCGGGGCGTCGATCGGCGAGGGCGGCATGGGCGTCGTGTTCGCCGGCGTGCACCGGACGCTGGGCCGCAGCGTCGCGATCAAGCAGCTGCCCTGGGACGTGCTCGACCACGCGGCGAGCAGCGAGCTCTTCGACCGCGAGGCACGGGTGCTCGCCAGCCTGGACCACCCGCACATCGTCCCGGTGTACGACTACGTCCGCACCGGCCGCGAGCACCTGCTGGTGATGGAGCGGCTCGACGGCGGGACGGTGCACAGCCGCTTCCACGGCGGCGGCGTCAGCGGCGAGCAGGCCTGCGCGATCGGGCTGGCGATGCTGGCCGGGCTGCACGCGGCGCACCGGGCGGGCGTGCTGCACCTCGACGTCAAGCCGCGGAACCTGCTGTTCAGCACGCAGGGCGTCATGAAGGTGGCCGACTTCGGCATCGCCAGGGTGATCAGCGAGGGCGCCACGTTGGTGACGCACGGCGGCGAGATCCTGGGAACACCGGCGTACATCGCCCCGGAGCAGGCGATGGGCAACGCGCTGAGCCCGGCGGCCGACGTGTACGCAGCCGGGACGGTGCTGTACGAGCTGCTCTCGGGCCGCCTGCCGTTCGACAACACCCGCGGCGCGATCAGCATGATGCGCCAGCACATGTTCACCGACCCGCAGCCGATCGCCGGGGTGCCGGTGCCGATCGCCGGGGTGGTGATGCGCAGCCTGGCCCGCGAGCTGGACGCGCGCTACCGGGAGGCGGAGTCGTTCGCGGCGGACCTCGCCGCGGCGGCGACGGTGGTCTACGGGTCCGGGTGGCTGGAGCGGGCCGGGGTGCCGGTGCTGCACCTGACGCCCCGGGTGATTTCGGGCCTCAATTCGGCAACCGCACCGGCGCCGCCGGCGGAGGCCCGGACGCGCCCGGTGCGGCGGCCGGGAGCGACGCTGGTGGGAGCGGCCGCCGAGGTGGGCGATCCGGGCCGGGCCGGTGGGCCGGGCGCTGGTGCGGCCGGCGCCGAGGGCGGTGCCGGGTGGCCGGGTGTCCCGGCCGACGGTTCCGGTGCTTCCCAAGCCGTTGTGGTGTGGCTGCGGCTGGCCGCCGCGGCGGCCGCGATCGTGCTCGTCGTGCTCGCACTGCTCAACCCCGCGCGGCTGCCGCACCCGGCGTCGGCTGCGCTGAACCTCGGGGGCGCCTCTGTCTCGGCGCCGGTCGAGGTGGACCTCAGCAAGCCGCTGGTCATGACCGGGCCCGGCAACCCCGGCCGGGTGGCGCTCGACCTGTCCGCCGCCGGGATTCCGCTCGGGTCCGCGGCCACCGAGGCGAAACCCGGCGGCAACGGCTTCACCGCCGAACTCACCCTGCCGGGGATCGCCCGGTGGATCGTCGGCGGCGCCGTCACGGCCGAGGTGCGGACCGGTTCGTCCACGCAGACGTTCACGCTGATCACCGGCCAGCACCCGCTGGCCAGCGCGCTGGGCGCGGGCAGTCTCATCCTGGCGCTGTTCGCCCTCGCCTACCTCGAGTCGGGGCTGCGCACGATCCGCAACGGCCACCGCTGGCGGGGCGCGGCGGCCGGCGGGCCGGTGCTGGGCCTCCTGTTCGGCGCCGCGGTGTGGCTGTGCGTGTCGGTGCTGCGCGTGCACGAGCCGTCACCGGGGTTCGGGGCCGGGTGTGCGGTGGCGGGCGCGGTCGCGGCCGGGCTGGTCGTCGCGGCGGCGCGGCGCCGGGCGTCCACAGTGGTCAGTCGACCATCCGGACGGTGACGTGCGGGCTGTAGCTCTTGCGCCGGCTCCACCCCTGTTCGGCGCACAGGCTCAGCTGGATCGCGCGATCGGCGGGCGCCCAGTAGCCGGTGCGGACGAAGTAGCCCTCCATCGTGTTCAGCGCGCCGAGGCTCTTGCGCGCCGAGCACATCTCCCAGCCCCACTGGCGCCCGGTCTTCTCGACGCCGTTGCGGCGCACGGAGATCCGGGGGTTGCCGACCGCCCGGATGTCGGCGTCGCCCTTGGTGACGTAGACGACGCCGTCGATCTTGTAGAACCGGTTGTTGTCCAGCAGGGCCACCTGACCGGAGAGGGTGATCCCGACCCGGGCGCCTTCGTCGCCCGTGAGTGTCCAATCGAGACAGAATTCCTGGACCGGAAGTTCCAGCGACTGGGTCATGACGAGTTTCCCCTGTTCTCACTGAGCGTCCCTTCCAGAAGATAAGGATTTTCCGGACGCCGGGAAGGGCTCGGCGCGATCTTCACCCGAAGCGGTTCCGGACGTCGATGGCTTGCGGCGCAGGGGTTTCAGGCGATGGGGCACGGCGGGTGACCACCAGCGTTCCGGCCGGGTGGTCTTCGGCGCACGGATGGTGGTCCGTCACTGTGCGTGAGTTGAAGGTAAAGGAACCATTACCTTCGCCGGGACGTTGGCGGGGCATGAGCGAGCCCACTGTCATCGAGCTCGGCCCGCGCGACCTGCTCGTCGTGGCGGGGCTGCCCGGAGCGGGCAAGACGACCATGCTCCACCACGCCGCGGCGGGGCTGCCGGTGCTGGACTCCGACCAGGTGCGGGAGAGGCTCGGGGCGGTGGTCCCGCCGGCGGTGCCGTACCGGTGTTACCGGCCGGTGGTGCACGCGTGGCACCGCCTGCGGATCGTGGGCCGCGCGCTCGGCGAGGACGGCCCGCTCGTGGTCCACGAGCCGTCGACCCGGGCGTCGACGCGCGCCCTGCTCGCGCTGGTCGGGGCGTTGAGCGGACGGTCGGTGCGGTTGCTGTTCCTCGACGTGCCGGCGGAGGTCGCGCTGGCGGGGCAGCGGAGCCGCGGGCGGGTGGTGCGGCCGCGGTCGTTCGCGCGGCACGTGCGGCGGGTGGGGAAGTGGCGGGAGGAGCTGCTGGCGGATCGGGTGCCGGTGGGGTGGCGGAGCGTGCAGGTGGTCGATCGGGTGGGGGCGGCTCGGACTCGGTTGGTGGCCACGCTGGTGGTGGGCTGTTGAGGTGGTCGCCTTTTGGCGAGCCGCTGGGGCGTGGGTGGCTTGGGGCGTGGGTGGCTGCGCTGCTGAGGGGGTGGGCCGTTGGCCGGTCTCGAGCTGCCTTGGGGGTTCCCCGAGTTGCCTTGGGGGTTCCCGTTGACTTTTCCACCGACCCGAACGCCGGATTGTTCAACGGCCGGCACGCCGCGTCAAGGCGGGAAAGCGTGCCTTGACCCGGCGTGCCGGCCGCTGATGCGGCTGCGTATCGGGCTG